>NZ_JBHVFE010000713.1:0-2857 GCF_042801945.1 Kitasatospora sp. NPDC057542 | reverse complement strand
CGGTGCCCTGCGTGAGTTCGTCGCGCAGTACTCGGCTGCGGTCGAGCTCGGCAGCGAGTTCGGCCGGGATGAGCCCTGCGTCGCTGGCCCGCTCGATGAGGTCCTGGAACGGTTCGTCGATGGCCAGACGCCCGGCAAGGATGTGCTCCAGGGCGAACAGGGAATGTGTGACGGCGACGGTGGCGAACTCGTACCGGTAGTAGGAGTGCCGGATGAGCTCGCGGGACGTTTCCATCGCGCTCATGACGTACATCGACGCGTCGCCAGGCAGAACCAGGCCGGCCACCAAAGCGTCCATGCCTGCATAGTCGAGAACGACGTCGCGGGCACGCGGGTCCGGTACTGGCAGAGGGAGCGGGCCGGGCAACGGCGGCAGGGTGTTCACCAGTGCAGCCTTGTCATCTGGAGGTTCCCGGTGCCAACGGATTTACTCGGGGCGGTTGGCAACCCGGTGCCGCACGTCGCAACCGGCCCGGTCCGACCTTAAAGAACAAGCTCAGGACGACTTGACGAGCGTCTCCACCGGGGAGCGGAGATAGGTGAACCCCAACTCGGTGCTGTCTGCGTAGTGCAGATAGGACATCCAGAAGTTGCACTTGCCCTGTCCGTCCTTCCGTATCGCGTTGATACGGACACCGTTTCCGGCATCGTTGAAGAACTCCTCCTTCCAGGAGCCGTCGATCTCGGTGACCTCATCCGACGGGGACCTGTCTGAGTAGTCGCAGACGCTGGCCGGTATCAACGATCCGCCGATGGTTCCGTCGCCCTTGAGCTCCAGCAGGAAGGAACCGTTGCGCCAGGTGCCTTCCAGCTCGGGCTCCGCCGACATGATCCGCCATCCGGCGATCGCAGCAGCCGCCAACGTCAGTGCCGCGGCCGCGAGGATCACTCGCTTCAGTCCGGGAGCCAACCGACTGTCCCTTCTCTCGGTTCCGAGGCCGCCTACCGCTCGCCTCACAGGTCATCTTTCCGAAAGTCATCGGCCAGGCCATACTGCCCGCCGTCGACGTAAGGACGCGCTTGCTGCACTACGTAGTCTCCGACCCACGCATCGATCGCCGTCCCGTTCCAAGCCAACTTGCCCAGGGAAGGTTCGCCTTCGCGGCCAACTGTCTGCGTACTCATCAACACGTGTACGCCGACACCGCGGCCTCAAAGGCGGCCAGCCCCGCAAGGCCTGAACTCCCGCACCGACGCCTTCGGCGCCGCCACCAGCCAGCACTGGCAAGGCCGGCACCACGAAGAGGAGGACATCGAGTACCAGACCTACAAGGGCCGGATCCCTGTCCTGGCCACCACCACCGACCGCCTCCTGGAGCACGGCTTCCTCGGCCCGACACCTGGTGGCGCTACAGCCTGGGCACCTGGACCCACCTCGCCCACGCCCTCGACCCCCAGCCTGACCACGACCAGATCCGCAAACACCGCAAGGGAACTGGCAGTCCCAGCGGACTGACTGGACCCCTTGCCACGCCGCCCGCGCCCGTCCCGGAGTCGTGGATGCGCTGACCGCCCCTCCGGCCGCCACCATGTGATGGCGGCCGCCGTTGAACGGGACAGCCGAAAAATGGGGAGACATGCCCCGGACCGAGCCCGCTCAGCCCTTGCCGCCACCGGCCGCGCGGTAGGCCGCCACGGCGGCCGGCAGGACGGCCTCCACCCCGACCACGGGCGCCTGCTCGATCAACTTGTCCACCGTCAGCAGCACATCGCGCTCCCGGACGAACGCCCTCTCGATAACCCACGGCTGGTTGTCGTCCGCGGAGGTGACGGTGATCCGCAGCACCAGGCTGTCGTCCGCCGGCACGCCCGCATCCTTCGTCGACACGGTGTTCTGCGTCGCGGGGCCGCCAAGGGGAAGCACGTCGGAGTAGGAGGCACAGCGCTGCGCCGCGCCGCGGATGGCCGTCATGACGGTGGCCGCCTGGCCGGGCCCGTACCGGTCGAGCGTCTCCTCGCCGTACCAGCCGTCGGCGAGGTCGTGGGGGTCGGTGGGTGGCCGCTCCAGGCTGACCCAAGCCTCCTCCAAGAACTGGGTGTGGGTGGCCAGAAAGCTGTCCGTCACCAGGTCCGAGCACGGCATCGACATGATCGGGGCACGAGGAGCGGGGGAGCGGGGAACATCGGGCAGCAGTTGGAAGCCGGCCAGAAGCTGAGCAGACGTCAGCAGACCGGCGGCCAGTCGCGGTGGCACGGGCCCCGCAGAGGCCGGGGCCCCACCCGCCGACCGCACGTCGGACAGCCCGCCGGAACACCCCGCCAGCCCCAGCCCCACCGCAACCCCCGCAACCAGCGTGACAGCACGCACACGCACCGGACAACCCCTCCGTAGCCCCAAGATCGCGCGCATCCTCTCATGCGCCGGTGATGATCGGCGTTTGGTTTTCAGTGGCTCGGTGTGGCTGTTCACCGGGGTGGTCGAGGCTGTTTTCCCTGGTCGCGGGCGTTTGTGGTTGGGGATAGTGAACGGCGGGGCCGGGTGCGCGGTGAAGTGTCCCGCTGTGTTGCGGTGAAGATCCAGCACCGATCGCTATCGCTGGACCCGGATGGCCGTGGATCCCGTCCGCCTGATGCCAACCGCTCGCGGTGCGGCGGGCCGGACTGGGGCACGACGGCCCCAGAAAGACCGTCAGACCGCCTCCGTACGGCCCGGCCCCCACACCCACACAGCTGCGCCCCCGCACCGTCCCCGGGGCGTCCGCCGCCCGCGACGCCGGGGCCTCCAAAGCCGACTGGGCCGCCGTCCTCGCCGCCGGCCTCGTCGTCGAGTTCACCGGCATCGACCGGGGCGTCCTCGACATCGACTGACGCCACCAGACCGCCAGATCCCGTCCTCACCGAGGCCGCAGCCGGTAGC
>NZ_JBHVFE010000712.1:0-2876 GCF_042801945.1 Kitasatospora sp. NPDC057542 | reverse complement strand
GTACTCGGAGCTGGGGGCGGCGGCGAGCGGCCCGAGGTCGGGCTGGTCGCGAAGCTCGATCTCCTCGCCGTGGCCGTCCAGTTCGAGCAGGACGAGTTCGTTGACGCCCTCCCGCCACAGCGGAGCCGGGGCGTAGAGGGTCCGCTGCGGGCCCTGCGCGGAGTAGCGGCCGAGCAGGAAGCCGTTGAGCCAGAGGAGTCCGCGGCCCCAGCCGGGCAGGGCGACGAAGGCGTCGGCGGGCTCGGCGAGCGAGGCCTCGAAGCGGTGGAAGGTCGGGTCCGCGTCGCCCACCGGGTCCGCGTTCTCGTAGGCGAGGCGGTCGAGGTCGGAGAGCGGCAGGGGGCGGATCTCCCAGTCGAACAGCCGCTGGTGGCCGTGGGAGACGCCGCGGCTGATGCCCTTGCGGTCGTCCAGCAGAGGGCCGTAGTTCACCCGGCCGAGGGCCTCGACCAGGATGTCGAGCACGACGCCGTCCGGTCCGACCTCCAGCGGCAGGGTCTCCGTCGGGGCGTCGCGGTGCAGGACGCCGAGCGGCCGGCCGTCCGCGAACACGTGGGCGCGGTCGCCGATGCCGTCGATGCGCAGCGGCATGGACGGCCGTGGGCCGGAGATCCGGGTGCGGTAGTGGATGAGGCCGAGGGACTGGCCGACCTTCTCCATGGGTTCGGGCGTCGGGCTGCGCACCGGCTCGGACAGGGTGTCGAGGTTCGCCAGGAGCCGGGCGGCGGCGGCGCGGCGCCGGACGCGCTGCGGAGCGACGCGGGGGGCGGGCCCGGGCAGCTCGCCCTCGGGCAGGGGGACGTACTTGCCGATGACGGCGCGGAAGGCGTGGAACTTCTCGGTGAGCTCGCCGGCCTCGCCGATCGGAGCGTCGTAGTCGTAACTGGTGACGGTCGGCTGGAAGCCGGTGTCGAAGGGGCGGGTGCCGGTGTGGTTGGCGCCGGCCCAGAAGCCGAAGTTGGTGCCGCCGTGGGCCATGTAGAGGTTGACGGATGCGCCGGTGGCGAGGAGGTCGTCCAGCGCCTGGGCGGACTCGGCGGCGTCGCGCACGTGGTGCGGCTCGCCCCAGTGGTCGAACCAGCCGATCCAGAACTCCATCGCCGTCATCGGGCCCTTGGGCTGGTAGCGCCGCAGCACCTCGAACCGCTCGGCGGCCCGGGAGCCGAACGTCGCCGTGGCGAGGTGGCCCGGAACGCCGCCGCCCTGCTGCATCGCGTCCTCCGCGCCGTCCGCCGTGAACAGCAGGCAGTCGACGCCGCGTTCGAGCAGGCCGTCGCGCAGGTGGAGGAGGTAGGCGCGGTCGTTGCCGAAACTGCCGTACTCGTTCTCGATCTGCACCGCCACCACCGGGCCGCCCCGGCCGGCCAGGAGCGGCAGGATCCGGGGCACGACGGCGTCGAACCAGCCGTCCACCTCGGCCAGGTAGGCCGGGTCGGCGCAGCGCAGCCGCAGCCCGTCGGCGGCGAGCAGCCGGGCCGGCAGGCCGCCGAACTCCCACTCCGCGCAGATGTAGGGGCCGGGCCGCAGGATGACGTCGAGGCCCTGCGCCTGGGCGATGCGGCAGAAGCGGGCGAGGTCGCGCCAGCCGGTGAAGTCGAAGGCGCCGGAGGGCAGCTCGTGGAAGTTCCAGGGGATGTAGGTGTCGACGGTGTTGGCGCCCATCGCGCGTAGCCGGCGCAGGCGGTCCTCCCAGAGGTCGGGGTGGACGCGGAAGTAGTGCAGGGCGCCGGAGACGACGCGGTGCGGCGCCCCGTCGCGGAGGTACCCGGTTTCGTCGTGGTCGAGCATCAGGGGCCAGCTTTCAGAGGGCTTGCAGAGGGCTTCGGGGGAGGGAGCGGCCGCCGGCCGGCCCGGCCCGTCGGCGACGCGGCACGCTGGGAGAGGGGAGGCAGGGTGTCTGCCACGGTGATCGAGCCTACCCAGTTCGGGAGCGCTTGGAAAGCGCTTTCCCAGGGCGCCGCTCCGAGCGGCCCGGGCGAAGCGGATCCACGGCTGATGAGAGCCCGTCGAGCGGGCCGGGACCGTCGCTGACCGCACGTTCATCGCTTGTCTACCGTGGATTCCTACGGTCGGGCCTTCGGCAAGTTCCGCACTGCTCAGAAGGATTCCCATGATCGACCCGGCCGCGCCGTCGCGCGGTGACACACCCTGGATCGGCGACGATCCGCGATTCACCGAGTTGCGTGCCGCCTACCGCAGGTCCGTGTTCCCGGTGACGGCGGCGCTCCTGCTCCGGTTCCTGGCGTACGTACTCTGCTCGGCCTGCGCCCGCGGCTTCTTGGCGGCCAAGGTCGTCGGGAGCGTCAACGTGCGCGCGCTCACCGGGATGGGGCGGTAGACCGTGAAACCGGGTTCCAACCTCGACGAGTTCCTCTCCGACCTCGCGCGCTACGGCGCCGCGGACGTCCTGACCGCCCAGCTCACCGCGGACACCCTGCGCAAGTACCTGCGGGCCGGGCTGATCGTCCCCGACGACCTGTGCGCCGGTGACACCGACGGCTACTCGCAGCGGCTGCTGCATGCCGGACGGACGCACTCCGTGGTGGCCCTCACCTGGCTGCCCGGGCAGTCCACCCCGATCCACGACCATGTCTCCTGGTGCGTGTCAGGTGTGGTGGAGGGCGTCGAGGTGGACGAGGCGTACCGGCTGTGGCGGCTCCCCAGATCCGGCCGCAGGGTGCTGGCGCCGTCCGGCCGGACCACCTGCTCTCCCGGCCGGGTACAGCTCCTGGTGCCGCCCGACGAGGACATCCACCGGGTGTCGAACGGCGGCACCGGTCGCGCGGTCTCCGTGCACGTCTACGGCGCCGACATCTCGCTGAACGGCGGCAGCTCGATCAACCGGGTCTTCGGACACGAGATCGTGGACCTCCCGC
>NZ_JBHVFE010000711.1:0-2898 GCF_042801945.1 Kitasatospora sp. NPDC057542 | reverse complement strand
CTCGCCGAGGAGTGGGACCCACGGCTCAAGCGCCAGGTCGGCAACTTCCCCCAGGCCTTCAGCCACGTCCCACTGATCGACACCGCCCTGCGGCTCACCCCGGCCCCCGGCCGTGCGGCGCGCGTCGACGGTGGCGGGCAGGCCTGACGGTACCGCTGGGGGCCAGGGTGCGTCCGTCGGGGCCGAAGACCACGGGACTCACCGCGCCGGTGAGCTCGGCCGGCCCGCCGAGGGTGCGGGCGTCCCACAGCCGCGCCACCTTGCCGTCATCGCTGGTCGTCCTTCGACCCCGCCGAGCTCCTGGCAGGAGCCGGCGGTGAGGATGTGCCGAATCACCGGAGGCGCTCCGGTGCCGAGGTCGGCCGTCAGCGAAGCCCCGGCCCCTCCGTGACGGGCAGGCACTCGGCGAGCAGGGCGAGGACGTCGCGCCAGGCCCGCTCGGCGTGCAGCGGGTGGTGGCCGACGCCGGGGAGAACGGTGTGGTCGACCGGCGGGTGGTGGAAGGCGTGCAGGGCTCCGCCGTAGACCGCGAGGCGCCAGTCGACGCCGGCGGCCTGCATCTCGGCGGCGAAGGCGTCCCGTTGCGCGGCGGGCATGATCGGGTCCTCCGACCCGACCCCGGCCCACACGGGGCAGCGGATGCGCGTTGCCTCGCCCGGTCGGCCCGTGGTGAGGGCGTTGACCGTCCCGATCGCCCGCAGGTCGACGCCGGCGCGTCCGAGTTCCAGCGCGATCGCGCCCCCGGTGCCGTAGCCGATGGCGGCGATCCGGTCGGAGTCGGTCCGGGGTTCGGCGCGCAGCACGTCGAGTGCCGCACGGCCGATGCCCCGCATCCGGTCGGGGTCGGCGAGCAGCGGCATCACGCGCGCCAGCATCTCCTGCGGGTCGGTGAACCAGCGTCCGCCGTGGAGGTCGAAGGCCAGGGCCACGTACCCCAGTTCGGCGAGGGCGTCGGCTCGGCGGCGCTGGAAGTCGTTCAGGCCCGGCCCCTCGGGGCCGATCAGGACCGCGGGCCGGCGGCTGGCACCGGCAGGCAGCGCGAGGTGCCCGATCATCGTCAGTCCGTCGGCCGGGTACTCGACCGTGCGTGTCGTGACCGTTGTCATGGGACGGGACAGTAGTGCCGGCCGGGCCCCGGTCGGGCCGGTCTACGCCGTCGGCAGAGGAGGTGGCGCGGGCTCTCACGCTGTGCCGGTCGGGCAGCGGCCCGTTCCAGCCCGTCGAGGATCAGGTCGAGCCCGAACTCGAACTCGTCGCCGTACGTAGCCGGGTTGCCGCACGTGCCCGGCGCCGGACGGGCCGCCAGGCGGGGCTTTCCCGAAAAGATTTGCGACTTTTGGTCATGGTTTTGGTCGATGTGGTTAAAGACCCGGCCAAATACTCAGGTGAACCCTTGCCGATAATGTGATCACATGTGCAGGCACTGTGGCGTTGTGCGTCGCAGGGGAGGGAACGGTCCGCTCCACCGAGCGGGCCCGATCAACAGGAGTCGTACCATCAACACCGCCATCCGCAAGGCCGCCCGTGGGGCGATGCCCGTCGCCGTCACCGCCTCCGTGCTCGCCACCGGCCTCACCGCCTGCGGCACCGTCCAGCAGCTGTCCGCCGCGCAGAAGGTGTCGAAGGCCTTCGACAAGGTCGGTGACGGCAAGTCAGTCGGCTTCACCCTCTCCATCGCCGCCACCCCCGAGCAGGTCGCCGCGTTCGCCAACACCGGCGAGCACAAGGGCGGCAAGGGCCTGGTCGGCTCCGCCCGGGGCGTCGACCGCGAGATGGACGAGAAGACCGCCAAGGCGATCTCCGGCCTCTCCGTCTCGGTCGCGATCTCCGCCGACAAGCCGCTCAAGGAGGTCGAGGCCTTCAAGAACGCCGGCAAGGACGGCAAGAACACCGACCTGACGCTCGACAAGTCGGTGCGCATCTCCTACCTGCTCTCCGACCGCAGCGGCACCGCGCTGCTGGAGTACCGCCAGATCGACGGCACGGGGTACCTGCACGCCGATGCCAAGGGCCTGGTGAAGCTCGTCGGCGAGGACCCGTCCTCGGTGGACGAGCTCCGCAAGGAGCTGCCCGAGAACCTGAAGCCGGTCGGGGACGTGCTGGCCGGCACGTGGGTCTCCATCGACCTCCAGTCGCTCGCGGACCAGGCGAAGCAGTCCGACGGCAAGAAGGCCGCCCCGAGCGCCGCGCCCACCGTCGACCCGGAGCTCGGCGGCCAGCTGCTCAACTCGATCAAGGACGTGCTCGGCCGCACCGTCACGTACGAGGACAAGGGCAAGAAGGACGGCACCGAGCACCTCTGGATCAGCGCCCCGGCCCGGCAGCTGGTGGACGAGATGTACAAGGCCGTCAAGCCGCTGTCCGCCAAGTTCCCGAAGCAGTTCGGGGAGTTCCCGGACCAGGCCCCGAGCGACGTGCCGGACCGCCGGATCGGTGTCGACCTCTACCTGAAGAACGGTGACTTCTCCTCCGCCACCTTCGACCTCGCCCAGCTGGCCGACAAGGTGGAGCCGGGCGTCAACTTCCCGGTGAAGCTCGCCTTCAACCAGACCGCCCCGAACGTCCAGGCGCCGTCCGACGCGGTCAAGTTGACCAACGACCAGCTGATGGACGCGGTGCTCGGCCTGGCCACCTCGGGCGGCCCCGGTGGCTTCGACCCCGAGGACACGGGCGACCTCCCGCTCGCCCCGCCGCTGACCGACGCCCAGCTCAAGGAGCTGGCCGGGCTCGGCATCACGGACACCGAGGCGCGCGCCTTCAACCGGGCCGGCCTGACCTTCGAGGACATCAAGGAGATCGCCCAGGAGGACACCCCGCCCCGGGCCTGATCCTCACCCGGGCCCAGCCGGCGCCCGGGCCGACCGGCACCGGTGACCGGCCGACCGCACGCAAGCGGTC
>NZ_JBHVFE010000710.1:0-2908 GCF_042801945.1 Kitasatospora sp. NPDC057542 | reverse complement strand
GGGGCCTCGTGCGTACCGGGGCACGCCGGGCAGGCGGAAACGGCGGTTGACGAACCGACGGACGCCCTGGTCAACTGAAGCGGTGAACGCCTCGTGCCCGCTGGTCACCCGCAGCCACATCGACTTCGGTCGCGTGTGGTCCGCGGCGTGTCGCGGCTGAGCTGACCGTTCCCCCGCCGCCGCCCGGCTGACGTCCCGCCCGGCGCCGGTCCCTCCCTCCCCGCCCGTACGGGCTCCGCCCGCGGGCCGCCACCGCGCGTCGGCGTGCCCCCGCGCACCCGTCTCCGCACGGCTGCCCCGGTGCCCGCACGCGTCCGCACGAGGAAGTCAGGCTCACCATGCCCCGCCAGTTGCACCTGTCCGCAGCCCTCGACAGCCCCGGCCGTTTCGACGCCGGGCACTACGCCTCCCTCGCCCGCCTCGCCGAGCGGGCCACCCTGGACTTCGTCACCCTCGACGACTCCTTCGCCCCCGCACCGAGCCGTCCCGACGCGCTCGCCACCCTCGCCCGGCTCGCCCCGCTGACCAGCCGGGTCGGGCTGGTGCCGACCGTCACCACCACCCACACCGAGCCCTTCCACACCTCGATCTCGGTCAACACCCTGGACTGGGCCTCCGAGGGCCGGGCGGGCTGGCTGGTCGGCGTCTCCGCGACCGAGGCCGAGGCGCGGGCCTTCGGCCGCCGACCGGTCGCCGCCGAGGACGAGCTGTGGGCCGAGGCCGCCGACGCCGTCGAGGTGGCCGCCCGGCTCTGGGACAGCTGGGAGGACGACGCGGAGATCCGCGACACCGCCACCGGGCGGTTCATCGACCGCGACAAGCTGCACCACATCGACTTCGAGGGCCCGCACTTCTCGGTCCGCGGCCCGTCCATCACCCCGCGCCCGCCGCAGGGCCGCCCGGTGGTCGCGGTACCGGTCGCCGCCGCCGACCTCGCGGCGGACGCCTCCCCCGGCGGGCGCGCCCGGGTCGCCGCCGCGATCCGGCACGCCGACGTCGTGCTGCTCGACGCCCCCGACCCCGCCACCCGGCTGACCGCCGCCACCGAACTGCGGCTGCGGGCCGGCGAGAGCCTGCGCATCCTCGCCCGGCTCGACGCCGCCCTGTCCGCCCTGCCCGACCGGGCCGCCGACGAGCGGCTGCTCGCCGAGCTCACCGCGACCGGCACCGGCGTCGACGGCTTCCACCTCTCCCCCGCCGACCCGCCGCGCGACCTGGCCGCACTGGCCGACCGGATCGCCCCCACCCTGCGCGCCGCCGGACTGCTGCGCGCCGAGTACACCGGCCGCACCCTGCGCGAGCACCTCGGCCTGGCGCGCCCGGCCAGCCGCTACGCCGCCCGCCCCGCCGACGCCTCCACCGCTTCCCCCGCCCTCGCCGAGGTGACCCGATGACGGACCGACCGCGCAAGCAGATCCACCTCGCCGCTCACTTCCCCGGCGTCAACAACACCACCGTCTGGAGCGACCCGGCCGCCGGCAGCCACATCGAGTTCTCCTCCTTCCGCCACCTCGCGCAGACCGCCGAGCGCGGGAAGTTCGACTTCTTCTTCCTCGCCGAGGGTCTGCGGCTGCGCGAGACCAAGGGCCTCATCCACGACCTCGACGTGGTCGGCCGCCCCGAGTCGATCACCGTGCTGAACGCGCTGGCCGCCGTCACCGAGCGGCTCGGACTGGCCGCCACCGTCAACGCGACCTTCAACGAGCCGTACGAACTCGCCCGCCGCTTCGCCTCGCTGGACCACCTCTCCGGCGGCCGCGCGGCCTGGAACGTGGTCACCTCCTCGGACGCCTTCACCGGGGAGAACTTCCGCCGCGGCGGCTACCTGGACCGGGCCGACCGTTACCGCCGGGCCGCCGAATTCGTCCAGCTGGCACGAGAGTTCTGGGACGCCGGGGAGGAGCCCGTCCGGCACTCGGGACCGCAGTTCGACGTCGAGGGCCGGCTCTCGCTGCCGCGCCCGCCGCAGGGCCACCCGGTGGTGATCCAGGCCGGTGACTCCGACGAGGGGCGCGAGTTCGCCGCCGCCACCGCCGACGTGGTCTTCTCCCGGCACTCCACCCTGGCCGACGGCCAGGCCTTCCACGCCGACGTCAAGCGCCGGCTCGCCGCGTACGGGCGCAAGCCGGACGAGCTGAAGATCATGCCCGGAGCCACCTTCGTCCTCGGCGACACCGACGCCGAGGCGGCCGAACGGGCCCACGGGATCCGCCGGGCCCAGGTCGGTCCGCAGACCGCCATCGCCTTCCTGGAACAGGTCTGGGGCGTCGACCTGTCCGGCCACGACCCGGACGGACCGCTGCCGGCCGTCGACCCCGATCCGGACAGCGGCCTGGTGCAGGGCCGGGTCCGGCACGCCGACCCGGTGGCCGTCGCCGAACGGTGGCGGGCGGTGGCCGCGGAGAAGAAGCTGACCAGCCGCGAACTGGTGATCGAGCTGACCGGCCGGCAGTCCTTCATCGGCTCGCCGGCCACCGTCGCCGCGCAGATCGACCACTTCGTGCAGAACGACGCGGCCGACGGCTTCATCCTCGTCCCCCACCTCACCCCGGGCGGCCTGGACGAGTTCGTCGACCGGGTGGTGCCGCTGCTCCAGGAGCGCGGGGTGTTCCGCACCGACTACACCGGCCCCACCCTGCGGGACCACCTCGGGCTGCCCGTTCCCGGACGGCGCTAGCCGGAGAGGGGAGCGCCGCATCCGCCGGAACCGGCCGCCGACAGGCGCAGGGCGATCAGACGGTCGGTCATCTCCGCTTCCCCCGCGCCGGGTTCGGATGGTCGTGCGCGCCCGCCCGGGCGTTCCGGACGGACCGCGCACGGCGGTCGGTCAGCCGGTGCGGCGGCGACGGCTCAAGGCGGTGGAACTCCGCCGACCTGCTCAGACCTCGTACACCGCACCGGCCCGGGC
>NZ_JBHVFE010000709.1:0-2925 GCF_042801945.1 Kitasatospora sp. NPDC057542 | reverse complement strand
GCCGGGAGCGGTCGGTGGAGGTACGGGGGTGTTACGCGAGGGCGGTGTCGGGAATCCAGGAGCCGTGGATCATGGCGGGCACCCGGCGCGGGAGGTGGACGGTCGCGACCGGGGGGAGGGTGAGGTCGGAGGCGTCCAGGACGAGCAGCTTCGAGGCGTTCACGTTCAGATCGCTGACGACGGTGAGCAGCCAGCCGGCGTCCTCGTCGGCGTCCGGGCGCTCGTCGGCGGGGACGAACACGGCCTCGCTGGGCAGTTGCCCGGTGCCGACCGGGAGCAGTTGACGCCCGCCGGTGCGGCGGTCGTACTTGACCAGGGTGTGGTCGCCGACACCTCGGTCGTCGGGGAAGGAGAGCGCGTACTGGTAGCGGTGCTCGCGGCCGAGGAACGCGTCGTTGATGGTCGGGAACTCCACGGTGAGGTCGTCGGTCTGCTCCTCGCGGACCCGCCCGGCCGCCAGGTCCACGACCCAGCGGCGGCCGCGGGAGCCGGAGTTGGGCTCGGCGCCGCGGTCGGGGGCGCCGACCCACCAGTTCCACGAGCGCTGCCAGCCGTCCCGGCCGACCGACGGGCCCTCGACGACGATCCGCCCGGCGGCGTCCTCGTAGGCGTTGGCGAGGTGCATCGCGTAGCCGGCCTCGATCGGGAACCAGCGGACCCCTGCTGCCCCGCCCTCACCGCGCGGCATCACGCCGAGCCGCGCCGCCTGGCCGTCGCTCCAGCCGTACGGGATGCCCGACTGGTCGGCCGGGTCGAAGGTGACCGAGCCCTCCAGGAAGACCACGTGGTGCTCGGTGATCGCGAAGTCGTGCTTGAGCGCGGCGCTCGCGCCCGGCACCTCCTGACTGGTGAGCACGGTGCCGTCGGGCGAGGAGACATGGTGGATCAGGTAGGGCGGGAACGGCGAGGAGGCGAAGAAGTGCAGTTCGCCGGTGAGCGGATCCTCCTTGGGGTGGGCGGTCATCGCGGAGGTGAGCCGGCCGTTCCAGTCGTAGGCGCCGACGGTCTCCAGCTCGGCGGTCAGCTCGAAGGGGAGGGCGGACTCGCAGAGGGCGAGCAGGCGACCGCCGTGTTCGATGACGTGGGTGCCTGCGGTGGAGACGGTCAGGTCGGGGCCGTGTTCGGTGAGGTACGGGGCGCCGTCGAGGGCGGGGGTCTTCACCCAGCGGTTGCGGTACCACTCGGCGCGGCCGTCGCGGAGCCGGATGCCGTGCACCATGCCGCTGCCCTTGAACCAGTGGGTGGGGGTGATGCCGGGCTTGGGGTTGTGGCTGTTGCGCATCAGCCGGCCGGTCAGCTCGGGCGGCAGGTGGCCGTCGACGGTCAGCTCGGTGGCGGTGAGCTCGTCTGGGACGGGGGCGTAGTGGCCGGTCAGGTAGGGCTTGGGGGCGGAGGCGGCGGTCATGGGAGAGGTCCTCTCGTGAGCGGTGCGGGCAGGTAAGGGCGGGGCTCGGGGGTTCGGGGGCTCAGCCGGCGGTGGCGGCGCGGTGCGCGCCCTCGGCGGTGGCCCTGAGGTGGTCCAGCCAGCGCTCCAGGGACTCGCGCAGCGCCTGCTCCAGCGCCTCGGGCATGGCGTCGACGGCCGGTCCGCTCCAGGACTCCTCCGTGCGGACGGTCACCCGTCCGTCGCCGGCGGCTTCGAAGGACCAGACGTGGATGCCTTCGATGCCGTTGGCGGGGCCGCCCCAGACGATCCGGCGGCCGGGGGCGAGTTCGCGGACGGTCGAGGTGATGTCCAGGCCGTGGGTGCGCCAGGTGAAGGAGGTACCGGGGCCGGTGAGCGGGCCGCCGTCGAGGCGGGCCTGCTCGACGTCGGGGTTCCAGCTCGGCCAGGCCTCGACGTCGGTGTGCAGGGCCCAGACGAGGGCGGGCGGGGCGTCGACGGTGATGGCGAGGCGGACGACGACGGGGGCGGTGGTGTCGATGGTGTGGGTGTGGGTGGGCATCGCGTGGTCTCCCTGGTGGTGGGTACGGACGTGGTGGGCGTGACGGGTACGGACGTCGCGGGTCCGGGCGGTGGGGCGCGGGTGGCGGAGCAGGAGGAGGGCGAGGGCGGCGGCGAGGGCCAGGACGAGCGCGCCGCCGAGGAACGCGGCCCGGTAGCCGGCGGTGAGGGCGTCGAGGGGCGGTCGGGTGGGTGCGGCGCCTGCGGTGACGGCGGCCGCGAGGGTGCCGAGAACGGCGAGGCCGATCGCGCCGCCGACCTGCCGGGTGGTGTTCACCAGACCGCCGGCCAGACCGGAGTCGGTCGGCGCGACACCAGTGACGGCGATGCCGGTGAGCTGGGCGAAGGCCGCGCCGAGACCGAGGCCGACGGCGATGCTCGGGCCGAGCAGGTCCAGGGCGAAGCTGCCGTCTGCGGAGATCCGGGTGAGCCAGAGCAGTCCGGCCGCCCCGATGAGCAGCGCGGCGGCCGGCACCGGGGCCGCACCGAACCGGCGGGCCGCCCGGGGGGCGAGCCAGGAGCCGGCCATGTTGGCGGCGGCGAGCGGGAGTTGGCCGAGTCCGGCGGCGAGCGGTCCGTCGCCGAGCACCCGCTGCTGGTAGAGCGGCAGCAGGTAGAACAGGGCGATCCAGACGGAGCCGAGCAGGGCCATCAGCAGGTTTCCGGCGGCGACCCGGCCGGTGCGCAGCAGGCGTGGGGGCAGCAGCGGGTGCGGGTGGCGGCGTTCGAGGCGGACGAAGAGCGGCAGCAGGGCGGTTGCCGTCGCGAGCGCGACGAGCACCTGGGGGTCGGTCCAGCCGGTGCGGCGGGCGGCGGTGAGCGCCCAGACCAGGGCGGTCAGGCCGAGGGCGGCGGTGGCCGCGCCGGGGAGGTCCAGCCCGCCGGCCACCCGGCGCGCCGGCGGGTCCGGCAGGACCACGACGGCGGTCGCGGCGAGTACGAGGGCGGCGCCTAGCGCGGAGGCGTAGTAGGTCCACGGC
>NZ_JBHVFE010000708.1:0-2936 GCF_042801945.1 Kitasatospora sp. NPDC057542 | reverse complement strand
GTCCGAAGCCCCGGGGCGAGTGCCCCGGGGCTTCGCCGTTTCCGGACCCACTCGCCCGCAGACCGAGTGGAGACCATCCCCGTGCACGACAACCAGCCCTCGCACGCTCACGTCGCCCATGACCGCGCGGCGCGCGACCACCGCAAGCTCGGCCGCGAACTCGACCTGTTCGACACCGACCCGCTGATGGGCTCCGGCCTGCCGTACTGGCTCCCCGACGGCGCCGCGATCCGGCACTCCCTGGAGGAGTTCATCCGCGGCCGTGAGCGCCGGGCCGGCTACCGCCACGTCTACTCCCCGGTGCTCGGCAAGCGCGAGCTGTACGAGATCTCCGGCCACTGGGCGCACTACCGCGAGGACATGTTCCCGCCCATGGAACTGGGGTCCGAGGAGATGGTGCTGCGCCCCAGCCTCTGCCCGCACCATGCGCTGATCTACCGCTCCCGGGCCCACAGCTACCGGGAACTTCCGCTGCGCATGGCCGAGTTGGGCGGCATGTACCGCTCCGAGCTGTCCGGGGTGCTCGGCGGGCTGACCAGGGTCCGGGCGATCCAGTTGAACGACGCCCACGTCTTCTGCACCCCGGGGCAGGCGGCCGACGAGGCGGTCGCCGCACTGGAGTTGATCCGCGAGGCGCACCGGGCGCTGGGCGTCGTACCCGTCCGCTACCGCCTTTCGCTGCCCGGCGCCGGAGGCAAGTACGTGGCGGACCCGGCGCTCTGGGAGCGCGCCGTCGCACTGCTCACCGAGGTGCTGGAGCGCTCCGGGGTGCCGTTCGAGGCGGCGGAGGGCGAGGCCGCGTTCTACGGGCCGAAGATCGACGTGCAGATCGCCGACGGCGCCGGGCGCGAGTTCACCCTCTCCACCGTGCAGATCGACTTCCACCAGCCCGAGCGGTTCAACCTGCACTACGTCGGCGCGGACGGCGCCAAGCACCGCCCGGTGATGGTGCACCGCAGCGTGATCGGCAGCGTCGAGCGCGTGGTCGCCCACCTGATCGAGCTGTACGGGGGTGCGTTCCCGGCCTGGCTCGCGCCCGTCCAGGTGATACTGCTGCCCGTCTCCGAGGCCGAACTGCCGCAGGCCGAACGGTTCCGGCAGCGCTGCCTGGACCTCGGACTGCGCGCCGAGGTCGCCGGCCCCGAGCACGGCAGCCTCGGTGCCCGGATCCGTGAGGCCCGGCTGGTGCCGTACCAAGGGGTGATCGGGGCCAAGGAGGCCGTGGACGACCGGGTCGCGCTGAGGCTGCGGGACGGCCGCCGGCTGGAGCCGCTGCCGGCCGAGGAGGCGTGGGCGCGGATCGGAGCCCTGGTGGCGGCGTGCGGCGCGGAGCTGTGGGCGGACGGCGCCGAGCGCTGAACCCGGGGGCGGTGGCGGCATCCGGCGCCGCGTGCACGGGTGGGGGCCGCCGCCGTGCGGACACCTGGCGGTCGGGGCCGCCACCCCGGCCGGGCTCCGCCCGCTGCCCGTCCGGCCGGGGCGTCCTGTCGACGGCCTGTGCCGCAGGAGGCGGAGGTCCCGGTGCGGCGCGGGCCGCTCAGTAGGACTGGAGCTCGATCAAGTGGCCGTCCGGGTCGCGCAGATGGGCGCTGCGCAGGTCGGGGCCCCACTCGGGGCGGTCGGTCGCCGGCGCGGCCGGGGTGCCGCCGTGGCGCAGACAGAGATCGAGGGCGGCGTCCACGTCGTCCACCCGGAGGACCAGCATCGCGGCGTCCTGTGCGGGGGCGGCGGGGTGGGCGGGCAGTTCGGCGGTGCCGAGGGCGGTGGCCATCGCGGCGCGGTCGAAGAGCACCAGGAGGGCGTGGTCGGCGAGGTCCCAGTTGGCGTACGGGCCTTCGGGTGCGCCCTTGACCAGGGTGGCGCCGGTGAGCGGCGGAAGGACCGCGCGGTAGAAGCCGAAGCACTCGGCGAAGCGGGTGACGAGCAGTCGGGGGTACAGGGCGTCCACGGGCGAACTCCTGGCAAGGGGGGGCGGTGAGGGAGCGAGGCAATTGATGGGTCTGAACCCACTATAGGGAGAGGCCCTAGACTTCCGCCATGGCCTCCGAGAACCCGCACCCCGCCGCCGAGCTCCCCCCGACTCTGCTGGACCTCAGCACCTATCTGCTCTCCAGGGTCGGCAAGGCGGCGCGCGGCCGGCTGGCCGAGCGGCTGGCCGAACGCGGCCTGAGGCTCTGGGACATGGCGGTGCTGGCCGCGCTCGCCGACTTCGGCCCACAGGCCCAGCGGGACCTGGTGCGGCGGCTGGCCATCGACCCGAGTGACCTGGCCAAGGTTGCCGACCAGCTTGCCGCAGCCGGGTACGTCGAGCGCGCCAGGGACCAGGTCGACCGGCGGCGGGTCTCCGTCTCGGTCACCGACGCCGGACTCGCGCTGCTCGCCGAACTGGACGCGCAGGCGCGGGCGGTGCAGGACGAGGTGCTCGCGCCGCTGGACGCGGGGGAGCGGCAGGCGTTGCAGGGGCTGTTGCTGCGGGTGCACCACGGGATGGGGGAGTGGCGCGGCGGCCTGTGACCGGCCGGCCCGGTGGAGAGGCCGGTGGAGACCCGGCCGATGGGTCAGCCGGCGGGTTGCCCCGGGCGGCGGGCGCCGGCGAACTCGCCCGCCCAGCGCGGGACGTCGAGCACGTTCTCGACCCGGGCGACCAGGGTGCCCGTCCGCTCGGCGTGGATCATTGCGCCCTCGCCGACATGGATCCCGACGTGGTGCAGCGGCGCGTCGGGCCGGGAGAAGAACAGCAGGTCGCCCGGGGCGAGCGCGTCGCGCTCCACCGGAGCGCTGAGGTGGAACTGTGCGACGGTGTAGTGCCCGAGCTCGACGGCGCCCTGGCTGGCCCGGTACCAGCAGTAGAGCGACAGGCCGCTGCAGTCGAAGCCGACCGTCTTCTCGCCCAGGCACACGCCGTCCAGCCAGCCGTTCTGCTCGTCGCAGAAGCC
>NZ_JBHVFE010000707.1:0-2957 GCF_042801945.1 Kitasatospora sp. NPDC057542 | reverse complement strand
CCCGGTGCCCCTCGGCGAGGAGCTCCGGGACCAGACGGCCCCCGATGTACCCCGTCGCGCCCGCCCCGGTGACACCGGAGGGGACGGTCAGTTGACGAAGACCGCCGGGCTGCCCGTCTGGCTGGTGTCGGCGACCGGGCCGTAGGTCGCGGAGAAGTAGCCGTCGCCCGGGCAGAGCGTCGAGCCGCCGCTCTTGGCGAAGTGCTCGGTGCGGAAGGCCAGGCTGTGCGCGGCGTTGTCGGCGCTTCCGGTGAACGCGCCGCTCAGCTGGTAGGAGCAGGTGATGGTGCCGAACCAGGTGTCCAGCACGGCGGTGGCCTGGATCGTCCCGGCGGAGCCGCCGGTGAGGGTGACAGGCAGGCCGGGTGCGTCGGAGACGGTGACGCCGTACGGCAGGTTGCCGACCGTCAGGCTGCGCACCGAGGTGACCCCGGTGACGTTGGCGGTGCACGAGCCGAAGGTCAGCCCGGTCAGCGACGCGGTCGCGCTGCCCGGCGCCGCCGGGTTGCTCAGCACCGAGGCGGAGAGCTGGGAGGTGGCGCAGGTGACACCCGTGGTGCTGGTCGCGGTCGAGTAGAAGGTCGCCTTGGTGCCCGCGGCGAGCGGCGCGGCGAGCGCGTCGCCCACGGCGACGGCGGCGCCGCCCGCGCTCCCGGCGGTGAGCACCGGACCGGCGGCGAGGGGCTCGGGGGACGCGGAGGCGGGTACGGCGGCCAGCGCGAGTGTGGTGGTCGCGCAGACGGCGGCGGCGGTGACGGCCAGGTGGCGGCTGAAGCGCATGGGGAAACCTCTTCCTCGGTGAGGGGCGAGAAGACGTCCTCTCGCGGCTCCTGAGCGGTGGGGACCGGGGAGCGCGCGGCGTTTCCGGGTCCATAGGTTCCAGCCGTGACCGCGTGCCGTCAAGGCAGTGGGACGAACTTGCTGACTTTTCGTCAACAAGACCGGCTGATGCCGTCGGCTGCGGTCCGCCTTCGGCATCCCGGCACACACCGGCCCGGCCCCGCAGCCCTGAGCGCCCGGCCCGGCCCAGCCCGGCACGGTTTGGCCCAGCCCGGCCCGGGCTGCCGACGCCGTACGGGCCGGAGTGCCCGCCCGCTCCGACGCCTGCGAGAATTCCGGCATGGCTGAGCGCGAAACCGACCACGGCTACCTCCTGGACAACCGGCAGTCGGAGGCGGGCATCCGGTTCGGCGCCCTCGCCGAGCTGTTCGACCCGGTGACCTTCCGGCACGTCGACGCCCTCGGGATCGGCCCCGGCATGCGCTGCTGGGAGGTCGGTGCGGGTGGTCCCTCGGTGCCGCTCGGGCTCGCCGAGCGGGTCGGCCCGACCGGTGCGGTGGTCGCGACCGACATCGACGTCTCCTGGACCGCCCCCGCCGCCGGCGGCGTGATCGAAGTGCTGCGCCACGACGTGGCGGCCGACCCGCCGCCACCCGGCGGCTTCGACCTGGTGCACGCCCGGCTGGTCCTGGTGCACGTCGCCGACCGTGCCGAGGCCCTGCGCCGGATGGTGCAGGCGCTGCGCCCCGGCGGCCGGCTGCTGCTGGAGGACGCCGACCCGGCCCTGCAACCGCTGCTCTGCCCGGACGAGTCCGGCCCCGACGAGCGCCTCGCCAACCGGCTGCGGGCCGGCTTCCGCACCCTGATGGCGGGACGCGGCGCCGACCTCGCGTACGGGCGGACGCTGCCCAGGGCCTTGCGCGAAGCGGGCCTGGTCGACGTCCGGGCCGACGCGTACTTCCCGATCACCTCGCCGGCCTGCGCGGTCCTGGAGGACGCGACGGTGCGGCAGATCCGCGGGCTGCTGGTGCGGGAGGGGCTCGCGACGGAGGAGGAGATCGAGCGTCACCTGGCCAACGTCGCCTCCGGCCGGCTCGACCTGGCCACCGCCCCGATGATCTCCGCCTGGGCGCGCCGCCCGTGACGCGGCCGACCGACCCCGACGGGGCCGAGTCCGCCGTGCCGCTCGCCGAGGTGCGGGCCTCCGCCGGGCGGGTCCTCGCCACCGTCGGAGCACTGACCGACGGGAACCACGGGCCGTCGGTCTAACCTCGACGGTATGGACGCGTTCGAACACCCGGGCGGGCAGGCCGGTCCGCCGGGGGAGGAGCTGGAAGCCCTGGTACGGCTGCTGGACCGGCGCGGTGCGGTGGTGCTCAGCGGGGCGGGCCTGTCCACCGAGTCGGGCATCCCCGACTACCGCGGCGCCACCGGCCGCCGCCGCAGCGGCACCCCGATGACGTACCAGGAGTTCACCGGCAGCGCGGACGCCCGGCGCCGCTACTGGGCCCGCAGCCACACCGGCTGGCCCGCGATCGCCGGGGCCCGGCCCAACTCCGGGCACCACGCGGTGGACCGGCTGCGCCGGACCGGGCACGTCGCGGCGGTCATCACCCAGAACGTGGACGGCCTCCACCACGCGGCCGGCACCCGGGAGGCCGTCGAGCTGCACGGCGGACTCCGCCGGGTGGTCTGCCTCGACTGCCGCCGCACCAGCACCCGGGCCGAGCTGGACCGGCGGCTGGAGGAGCTCAACCGGGGCTTCCGCCGGCCCGGGGCGGAGCTGAGGCCCGACGGCGACGCGCGGCTGCCGCAGCCGCTGGTGGACGGCTTCCGGATCGCCGCCTGCACGGACTGCGGCGGGGTGCTCAAGCCCGACGTGGTCTTCTTCGGCGAGAACGTTCCGCTGCCCCGGGTCGAGCACTGCTACGAACTGGTCGACGCGGCGAGTTCGTTGGTCGTCCTCGGCTCCTCCCTGGCGGTCCTGTCCGGGCTGCGCTTCGTCCGCCGCGCCGCCCGGGCGCGGCTACCGGTCGCGATCGTCAACCAGGGGCCGACGCGCGGGGACGGACTCGCCGCACTCCGGCTCGACCTGCCGCTGGGACCGGCCATGACGGAGGTCGCCCGGCTGCTCGGCGCGGGCTGACCGGCCCGCTCAGCCGGCCGGCTGTGCGGGC
>NZ_JBHVFE010000706.1:0-2976 GCF_042801945.1 Kitasatospora sp. NPDC057542 | reverse complement strand
CGTCGGCAGACGGCGAGGCCAGACCAGCGCCGGAACCCCGCAAGGGTCGATCCCCTCACCACTGCTGAGCGACGTGGCGCTCCCGGTCGTCCTGGGATCGAGGCCGAGCAGACAGGCCCGTCCGGTAGGGCGGGCGGCGTGCCGTCAGGCAACTGGCCCAGCTCCGCGCGCGGTCGCGAAGCCGGCCTGGTGAGCTGTGCCGGGAGCCCACGAGCCGGTCGGCCTCCAGGACAGCCTGAGGGAGGAATCCGTGCCGGACACGCCGACGTCGTACGCCGACCTGCGCGCCCTGGTGATCAATTGCACCCTGAAACGCTCCCCGGAGCGCAGCAACACCCAGGGTCTGATCGACGTCAGTACCGGCATCCTGGAGCGCCAGGGGGTCGCTGTCGACGTCCTGCGCGCGGTGGACCTCGACATCGCGACGGGCGTCTGGCCGGACATGACCGAGCACGGCTGGGAGACCGACGAGTGGCCGGTCATCTACTCGCAGGTGATGGCGGCTGACATCCTCACGTTGGCCGGACCTGTGTGGCTGGGAGACAACTCGTCCGTGATGAAGAAGGTGGTCGAGCGACTGTACGCCTGTTCGTCGATCCTCAACTCCGAGGGTCAGTACGCCTATTACGGCCGGGTCGGCGGCTGCCTGATCACTGGCAACGAGGACGGCGCCAAGCACTGCGCGATGAACGTCCTCTACAGCCTCCAGCACCTCGGCTACGTCATTCCGCCGCAGGCCGACGCCGGCTGGGTCGGCGAGGCCGGCCCCGGGCCCTCCTACCTCGACGAGGGCTCGGGCGGTCCGGAGAACGACTTCACCAACCGCAACACCACCTTCATGACCTGGAACCAGCTCCACCTGGCCCGCATGCTCAAGGACGCCGGCGGCATCCCGGCCTACGGCAACCAGCGCTCCGAGTGGGAAGCAGGCTGTCGCTTCGACTTCGAGAACCCAGAGCACCGCTGAATTGCCGGCCGCGCGCAGCGCCCCCGCCGGCCGCCGCATGCGCTCCACCCGGGGCGCCGTGGACCCCATGACATCAAAACGTAACGTCTCCTCGAAAAGCCGTCAGGCGTAAAGTCTTCCCCAACTCCTGCCCAATCTGGCATGTTTCCTTCAATTCCCGTGCGATCCCCCTCACGCGCGGGCCGAATCGGAGGACACGTGTCACCCCTGATATCCCGGCGGCTCGGCCGCCCGGCCGCAGCCCTCGCCGTGCTCTCGGCCATGGCGCTCGCCACCCCCACCGCGTTCGCGACCGCCGCCACCGCGACCACCACCCCCACCGTCCCCGGCGCCGTCTCCGCGCCCGCCGCCCAGGCCCCCGCCGCCCCCCCCCTCGCCGGCACCGCGGCCGGCTGGGCCGCCGGCACCCGCGCCTACCTGGTGATCAGCGCCCCCGCCGACATCGCCGCCGCCAAGACCGCCGTCGCCGCCAAGGGCGGTACGGTCTTCGCGAGTTACGACCCGATCGGCGTCATCGTCGCCCACTCCACCAGCGCCGGCTTCGCCGCCGCGCTGCGGACCGTCCCCGGCATCCAGCAGGTCGGCGCGACCCGCACCTCCGACGTGCCGGCCGACGCCTACAGCCCGGTCCTGCCCGCCAACCCCGCCCAGTCGACCACCACGCTCACCGAGTCCAACCGCTGGGACATGACCCAGATCAAGGCCGACCAGGCCTGGAACGTCACCACCGGCTCCCCGTCCGTCAAGGTCGGCGTGCTCGACACCGGCGTGGACGACCAGCACCAGGACCTCGCGCCGAACTTCGACGCCGCCGACTCGGTCTCCTGCGCCTACGGCAAGCCCGACACCCGCAGCGGCGCCTGGCGGGACGTGGACACCCACGGCACCCACGTCGCCGGCACCATCGCGGCCGCGAAGAACGGCAAGGGCGTCATCGGCGTCGCACCGGGCGTGAAGATCGCCTCGGTCCGGATCGCCGAGCCGACCAGCACCCTCTTCTACGCCGAGAACACCGTCTGCGGCTTCGTCTGGGCCGGCGACCACGGCTTCAAGGTCACCAACAACAGCTACTACACCGACCCCTGGCAGTTCAACTGCCCGAACGACCTCGACCAGGCCGCCATCATCGAGGGCGTCAAGCGCGCCCAGGAGTACGCCGAGGGCAAGGGCTCGCTGCAGGTCGCGGCGGCCGGCAACTCCAACTACGACCTGGCCAACAAGACCACCGACACCGAGAGCCCGAACGACTCCACCAAGGTCACCCGGACCATCAGCAACGCCTGCCTCGACATCCCCACCGAACTCCCCGGCGTGGTGACCGTCGCTGCCACGGGCAGCGGCAGCGGCAAGGCCTCCTACTCCAACTTCGGCCGGGGGGTCATCGACGTCGCGGCGCCCGGCGGCGACGGCGCCACCGGCGTCTACTCGACCCTGCCCGGTGGCAAGTACGGCACCAAGAGCGGCACCTCGATGGCCTCCCCGCACGTCACCGGGGTGGCCGCGCTGATCGCGAGCACCGACCCCTCGCTCACCCCGGCCGACATCCGGGCCCGCCTCGCGAGCCAGGCCAACGACCTGGCCTGCCCCGTCTCCGACAGCCGCTGCACCGGCACCACCGCCAACAACGGCTTCTTCGGCGAGGGCCAGGTCGACGCGCTGAAGGCGGTCGGCGGCGCCACCCCGCCCACCGGCAAGTACTTCGAGAACACCGCCGACGTGGCGATCCCCGACAACACCACGGTGGAGAGCCCGATCACCGTCACCGGCGTCACCGGCAACGCGCCCGCGACGCTCAAGGTCGGCGTGGACATCAAGCACACCTACCGCGGTGACCTGGTCCTCTCCCTGGTCGCGCCCGACGGCACGATCTACCTCCTGGAGGACTTCCCGAACAACGACAGCACCGACAACGTCGCCAAGACCTACACCGTCAACGCCGCCGCGAGCGCGGCGAACGGCACCTGGAAGCTCCGGGTGAAGGACGGCGCCTCCGGCGACACCGGCACGAT
>NZ_JBHVFE010000705.1:0-2987 GCF_042801945.1 Kitasatospora sp. NPDC057542 | reverse complement strand
GTCCCCCAATACGGGGACCGGCCCTCTCGTCGGCGTAACCGGCTACACGGGCAGGACGTCCTCAATGGCTCGGAGCTGACCTCGCGCCGGGTGACGCGTGCACAGCTTGGGGTAGTGCCGACGCGCGGTGTTCTCGCTGACCGGCCCGCTCCCGGCCGGGTTGCTCCGGAACTTCCGGTCGTGGAGGAACTGCGTGTACTCCGCGAGACTCGGGTGCCTGCTGAATTCCACGACGAAGGCCACGAAGCCCCCCTCCCACCCTTCCGGGAACTCCATGTCGCCTTCGGCCTGCCCGGTTACAACCGGACTTGCGGCAGTAGCGAGCGCCGACACCCGCGCAGCCGGGACCCGCCCCGCGCATCCCCCGCGTGCGCAGCGACCTCGCCCTCGTTCGTCTGCGCAAAACCACCGCCCGCCCCGCGACCCTGCGCAAAGCCTCCGACCGACAGGCTCTGCGCAACACCCGCGGCCGGGACGCTCTGCGCACCGACGTGGTCGAGGAGGTTCTGCGCACTGCCCTCGCCCCCAGCACCTGCGCTCCGCCATCGAGCAGCGACAGGCTCCGACAGCCGATACAGATGCCGGCCCGCAGGATGTTTGATGCCATGCTCAGCTTGGCTATCCTCGGCGGGCTTGGTGCTCCTTGATCGACTCGGCGCGTTTGACCGTCTTGCCGACCCTGTGTCCTCCTGGGTGAGCTTGCGTTGCCCGTGGCGCGCACCGCCCTTGTGTGCGGCTATTGGTGGGTGCGGCGGTGGCGTCCGGTGGGTCGGCCCGGGCGGTTGGGCAGGGACACGGCGGCCACGGCGGGGACATCGAGCAGGGCGGCAACGTCGCTCGTGAGTGTGCCGCAGTCCGGGCAGGCGCCCGGCGCGGCCAGCACTCCCGACCCGGCCAGGACCTGGAACATCAGCAGCGTCCGCGCGCACTGGGCGCAGCCGAGCGGGCCTGCGCCCAGTGCTGGGTGTACCTCTACGCGGTCAAACCCGAAGTTGAGCCTTCACCCGAGGTCTGGACAGCTGGACGCCTCCGCGAAGCGATCAAGGACCTCCCCGACGACGCACCCATCCACATCGGTGTTGCATCCGACCCGGGCGACTTCGACGGATACCAAGACCACGTCCTGGTCGACTGCGAACCCATCGAGCTGTGCTGGCCGGCGACGACGACCGCGCCGGAGCGGACCGAGGTCGAGTACACCCTGTTCGCGGACTGGCCAGCAGGAACCTACGACGTGCTGGACCGGCCTTCGGGGCCGGGGCGGTGCGCAGCCGGGCGGGTGGCGGTATGGGTTCCGGTGGGCGGGCGGCGGGGAGGTACTGCGGGATGACGGCTGCCAGGCCCTCGGCGGCCTCCAGGAGGAGCGGGTCTTCGCTGGTCCGGTCGAGGAGGGCTTGGGCGAGGTGGAGGGCGCTCTCCAGGATGGCGGCGGGGGCGCGGACGTGGCGCAGCGCGGCGATGGCGTCGGCGGCTTGCTCGGCGGGCCGCTGGGCGGCCTGTGGGGCGCCTATGCGGCCTGGTGGGTCCGGGACGGCGGCCCGGGCCTGCCCGGGGCGGTTGCTGGCGGCAATGCCGTTGCTATGAGGCTGTGGCTACTACCGGCGCGCCGAATTGGTGGTCAGCTGGTCTGGCACGGCACGCCGGCGTGCGGGTTGCTTCCGTTGGCGAGCACGAGGAGCGCGCTCACCGCCACGATCCCGGTCAGCATGGCGAGCGTCATCAGCCCGAAGCGTTTCATCGGAGGCTGGTACCGGGTGGAACGGTACATCCAGATCGCGAACGTTGCTCCTACGGCCAGCAGGAGGAAGGGGGAGCCGAACAGCAGGAACTGCAGCGTCATTGCATCGCCCGTGGCATGAACGCCTCCGGTGCAACTTGCCCATTGGCGGCTGATGATGGCAACGGAGCTCCCGGCGCCGAGCAGTGCCAGCAGCACACCGAGGCACCCGGTGCCGATGACAGCTCGATCCTGGCCTTTATCGTCGTTCACGACGGCCCTCACCTCCTGTTCCCTGGGCCCGGATGATTGGACGCAGGTGGTCGCCCGCCCGGTTGCCGAGGGAAGAGGGCGCCCGTAGCCCCGGCCACGGCGTCGCCGAGTCGCTCCTGGACCGGCTGATCGATACCAGCCACCAGGTCATCATGAACGGCCCCAGCTACCGGCCCAACAAGCGACCCAAGAACCCCATTGACAGGACCGACGGGCCCCAATGAAGGCGGCAAATCCGGTGGACAGCGTCGGGATACTGCCGTCATGGCCGTCACCCAGCAACTTGCCCGAGTCTCGGCGGAGTACCTCGCCGCCTGCCGTCAGTCAGCCGAAGAATCACCCGACGGAGATCATCACTGGGATCCGCCGTCCGCGGACTGTCTGGATCTGGACTGGGCACCGGACATGCTGGAGCGTGCCTGCGAACTGACGCGACTCGACGCTGTTCACCTGGAGGCGCTCAAGCGCGCGACCGATGGCGACTGCGGCATCGATCTGGACTTCCTCAACGCGAACCCGCATGCAATCGCCTTCTTCAGCAACTCCACCCCGACGGCCCTGTGCCCAGACGCAGTTGCCCAGGTGTCGGCACTGCTCGGAGAGATCGACATGCAGGCGATCCTCCAGTCGGTCCTGGAAAGCGGCGCGGAATCCAAGCTTGGCTACGGGTTCATCGGCGATCCAACGAAGTACCTGCTGGGCCACTTCGATGCGCTATGTGGGTTCTACACAGAGGCGGTCCGCAGGGGCCTTCTCGTCGTGCTGTGGTGGGACTGACCCAGTAGGCCTCCTCGATCAGCCGACAGCAGTGACCGGGATGGCCGGCTCATGCCAGCGAGCAGGCCCCGGGGAATAACCGCACCAGGATGACGCCAGACCGACCCCTACCGCCTCTAGAAGTCCACTGAAAATCAGCGGTTCTGGCCCTGCGTTACTCGGTGTGGGCCAGACTGCTGGTGTGCAGGGACAGTGGGATGGGGAACTGGTCGGGCTGGAT
>NZ_JBHVFE010000704.1:0-3006 GCF_042801945.1 Kitasatospora sp. NPDC057542 | reverse complement strand
CCGGGCTGGCTGTCGACGTGGACGCCCCCCGCGCCGGGGGCCGCGCCCCCCCCCGGGCCCGGGGGGGCGGGGGGTGTGCACGCCCCGGCGGGGGGGGGTGGGGCCGGGCGCCGCCCGGGTACTGGCCGACACCGTCCGGGCGCCCCGCGCTCTGCCGCCGTGGTCACCGGCCGCCGTCGACACCGCCCTGCGCGCCGTGCTGGAGGAGTTCGACCGGCCGCCGAGCCGTGGCGGGAGGCCTTCGGCGACCTGGACGAGGACGCCCTCGCCGAGACCGCCGCCGAGGCCCGCACCTTCGGCACCGATCCGGCCCGCGCCGTCGACGAGCTGGTGCGCGGCCTGCTCGGGCAGCTGATCGACTGGCAGGCCGCGATCGGCGAGCTCGGCCACGCGCTCGCCGCGGCCGCCCAGGACCGGCCGCTGCCGGACTGGGCCGCCGACGTCGGCCGCACCGAGGACGTCCGTCGGCGCCAGGCCCGCACCGCGCTGCTGGAGGCCATCGCCCGCCACCACCACGGCCCCCTGCCGGACGAGGAACCCGGCGACCGGCCGTGGTGATCACCGGTGCCCGGCGCGCGGGAGAATGGCCGGGTGACCAGCAGCCAGCCCCTGCCCAGGGGCCTCACTTCCCTGATCCCCGACGCCCGCGCCCAGGCCACCCCCGGCGAGCGGGCCGCCTCCCAGCTTCTCCACCTGCGCGAGGCGACCGTGCCGGTGCCGGTCCTCGCCGCGGCCGCCGAGCTGATCGCCCCGCAGCTGAAGAGCGAGGACCCGGCCACCCGCGACGCCGCCGGCGCCGTCCACGCCCGTCTGCTCGCCGCCATCGAGGACGCCGCCCCCGGCCGGTAGCCGCTGGTCGTCCCAGCCTTGTCCCAGCACACCGCGAAGCGCTCCCATCAGGCAAAACAGCCTGGGACAGTCCCAGGACCGTCCCAGTAACTCGCCTGAAACGGCCACGCTGGGACCGTGCGGGGACAGCTCCCGGCAGCGTGCAGGACCTGACGGCGGCGTGGCTGTGTGGCGGGATTTACCGGCCGAGGTTGATGCTGCCGTCCCGCCCAGTGTTGATCCGGACCTCGGCGTAGCTGTTGTCGTCGAGGAACTTGCGCAGCAGCCGCCAGTCGACAACGGGCTCGCGGGGAGCTGGGTTCGCTCCAGGGCCGCGTCCCATACAACCCGTGCAGGCGTCGCCACCCCGGACAAGGCCTGTAGCGGCCCCCGGAGGGGGCACGCGAGGTTGATCCGTCTGATCCGTTTGGGCAGGTCACCATCCGTCTGGTGATCCGTCACCGATCCGTCGCTGATCTGCCCTGGGGGACGGATCGGCGGCAGATCAGTGGGCGTGCGGGACGGATCGGCAACGGATCAGGAGGACGCCATGGTGTCGTGACGTCATGACGCTGTGCCGCCGCTGGAAGTGGTCGGCGCCTGGCCGGGCTGGGGAAGGTCTTCGGAGGCTCGGGCCGGGACGGGGACGGCCAGGCGGCGGCGGCCGGGCACGGCAACCGCCTCCGGGGGCCGGCCGGGACCGGCATCCGGGGTGGGCTCGATGAGCTCGGCGGCCAGGCGCCGGATCCTCGGCGCGGACTCGGGAACGCGGTCGGGGTCGGTGTCCCGGCGGTAGAGGGGGCGGCGGGAGGAAGGAGTCGTCACCCGCACCATGATCAACTGGACACGGTACGTGACTTCCCTCCCGTTCCCTCCCAGGACAAGAACGTCTCCCACGGGCCCGTGACCAGCCGTCGGGCGCTGTTTCGGCCGGGAAGAAGGTGGGAGGAAAAGGGCGGGAAGTCACACACCGTCACAGACAGCGGGCGAGGTCTTGGAGGGCCGGAACGACGGCGCCGGGCCCGGCTTGGTGGCGTCACGACGCCATGAAGCCATTGGCCCTCGCCACGACACATGCAGCCCAGAAGTACGTATCGCGGGCCGTGTTACGAAACCACCGGTCCACGATATCTAAATCCAAGTCCGCAGCTCAGAGCGCTATTTGACCAGACACCGGATTTCATAGGACCATGTCGGTGGACGGGATACTTGCGACCTGATCCATACTGAGCCTCGCCGAGCGGCGGGGCTTTTCGCATGCCCGAACACACCAACACACTTCGAGGCCTCCGCCGACCGGCGGGGGCCTCTTGTCGTATCGGGAGGAAAACTTTGGACGCCGCTCTCAACATCGCGGCCCTGGTGGTCGCGCTCGTCCTGGGGTCCATCGCCATGCTGGCGCTGCTCATCGCCTACATCGTGCGGGTGTGCGTCGCCAGGACGCGGACCCAGGACATGCCCGACATGGTTCAGCGGTTCACCGGCCTGATCGGCGCCGTGGAGAAGTTCACCCCCCGCCACCAAGGGGTGCGCGAGCTCACGGCCCCGCTCCGCAGCCTCCAGCCTGGCCAGCAGGTGAACGCCCCCACCCCGCAGCCTGCCGTCATCCCCGGCCAGGTCCTGGGAACCGAGACCACCGCAACGCCCGCCGGCGGCGCCCAGTGACGCGCCGCCGGATCCCCCGCGACCCCACCGCACGAACCGCAACCACCAACGCACTGAACTTCGGCCCTGCCGAGTGGGGGCAGGTCGAGACGATCATCCGCCTGATCGCCCTCATGGACCTCCCCGACGCCGAGATCAACAGGCAGACCGGCATGCCGCGGTCCGCCCTGCTCCGAGCGATGGGCGCCGACCGGCCCCTCAGCCAGGACCCGTTGACCCGGAACGAACTCGTGGAACTGGCCGATGGCCTGTCGCCCACACTGAAAGCCGCTGTGGAAAGGGCCGCACAGGAGGTGGAGCGCAGCATGATGCGCCCCTGCGAACGGTGCGGGCAGGTGAAAGTCCCCCCGCAGGGCCGGAACGGCGGCCGACCGCGACGCTTCTGCTCGAACGCCTGCCGGCAGGCGAACCACCGACGGCAGGTCCGGGACCGGAAGGCCCCGGGCCCCACGCCTTGACGATGACCTCCACCCGCCGGGCAGGCCCGGCGGACAGCACGGAGCGGCGCCGACG
>NZ_JBHVFE010000703.1:0-3012 GCF_042801945.1 Kitasatospora sp. NPDC057542 | reverse complement strand
CCACCTGCGGGAGTGGTGGCCGGCCCCGCCGGACCGGTTCGGCCGGCCCCTCGGCCCCTGCGGGTCGACTCAGAGGCCGGCCGCCGCCGAGGCGATGGCCGCCGCGTACGTGCTCACCTGGGTGTAGACGCCCGGGTAGCCCGCGCGGGCGCAGCCGTTGCCCCAGCTGACGATGCCGACCTGGATCCAGCGGCCCGCCGCGTCCCGGCGGATCATCGGGCCGCCCGAGTCACCCTGGCAGGTGTCGACGCCGCCCTGGGCGACGTAGCCCGCGCAGAGCGAGCCGGCACTGTTCAGGCCCGGGTAGGCACCGGCGCAGGTGGCGTCGTCGACGAACGGCACGGTGGCCTTGAGCAGGTACCGCTGCTGGGCACCGCCCTCGCTCGCGGCGCCCCAGCCCATGATGGTGAAGGTGCCGTTGTCGTAGGCGGTGGAGGTGGCGATCGGCAGGGTGCTGACCAGGCTGCTGTTCACCGGCGAGGCCAGCTTGATCAGCGCCCAGTCGTCGCCGTTCTCGGCGCCGGTGAAGGCCGGCGACTGGTAGACGTACGAGGAGCGGACCTTGATCGCGGTGCCGCTGCGCAGGTCGACCGCCCCGAAGGTGGCGGTGATGCTGCTGTCCGGGCCGGTGCCGTCGACGCAGTGGGCGGCGGTGAGCACGATCTGCGAGGTGTAGAGCGCGCCGCCGCAGCCCATCGAGAGCCGCGCCATGAACGGGAACTCGCCCTGCGCCGCCCGCGCGCCGCCGACCACGCCGGGGGACGGTGCGGGCGATGCGGCGGCGGGCAGCACGAGCAGGCCGGCGCCGAGCACCAGACCGGCCAACAGGCTCATCAGTCTGCCGAGTTGACGCTTCATCGGACTCCTCCTTGACAGGTGGGGACCACCGAGAGTGGCCCGGCGGGCGCCGTGGCAGGAAGGACCGGGCCTTGCCGGTCGAAACTGGCAGGAACACGGCAATGCGGGGTTCCGGGCACGGAGGCCCTAGGGTGATCGCCCATGCGAGATCTTGTGGCGGGGACGAAGTACCTGGTCGAGGGCCAGAAATGGGTGGGCCGGCACGGTCGCTGGTGGGGCTTCGGGATGCTGCCGGCCCTGCTCACGCTGGTCGGCTACGTCGTCGCGCTCGCCTTCCTCGGCGCCTGGTCCCTGGATCTCGCGGACTGGGTCACCCCGTTCGCCGACCACTGGTCGTCCCCCTGGCGGGGCCTGCTGCGCGACACGCTCGCGGCGCTCTTCTTCGGCGGCGGCCTGCTGCTCTCCCTGCTCACCTTCACCGCCGTCACCCTGCTGGTCGGACAGCCCTTCTACGAGGCGCTCTGCGCCAAGGTCGACGAGACCGAGGGCGACGCGCCCACCCCGCCGGACACCTCGCTCTGGCGGGAGCTGCTGATCGCGGTGCGCGACAGCGTGTACGTGCTGGCGCGGGTGGCCGCGTTCGGCGTGGTGCTGTTCGCCTGCGGATTCATCCCGGTGGTCGGGCAGACGGTGGTCCCGGTGCTCGGGTTCCTGGTGTCCGGCTTCTTCCTGACCGTCGAGCTGACGGCCGTCGCCCTGCAGCGGCGCCGGGTGCCGCAGCCGGAGCGGATCCGGCTGCTGCGCGCCCGGCTCGGGCTGGCCCTGGGCTTCGGCACGCCGCTGGTGCTGGCCTTCCTGGTGCCGCTGGTCACGGTGTTCGCCATGCCGGGGGCCGTCGCCGGCGCCACCCTGCTGGCCCGCGACCTCGTCCCGACCGCACCGGAGGAGGAGGAGCAGGGCCCGGCCTCCGACTTCGCCGCCACCCCCGCGCGGCCCGTCCCGGGCAACCCGTACGCGACCCCCTGAGGCCGTCACCGTCCGGTCACGCTGCGCCGACCTCGCCCCCGCATGCGTGTGAGCCCGCCCACAGGGGGATCGCCATCCACGATCGCCGGTAGTGGACGGGCACCCCCGGACGCCCGCCCCGGCGCCGCCGAGGCGCCCCGGCCGGACCGCCCGCGGCCTCACCCCACCTGAAGAACACAGGCCACCACGGTTGCCGCCCTTTCGATCCGTCGCCGCCGCCCCAGCCTCGACCCCCAGTGCGCAATCCGGACAAATACCGCCAAGTCGACCATCGAGGCCCGCCGCGGCCGCCCCGCACCCACGATCCCGCGTAGTAGTGGACGCCTTTGCCACCCGCTCCCGGCCCTGCCAAGAATGGCCCGTCGCCAGGCAGCGCGGCCGGCCACCTCCGCCGCGCAGCCCGTCCGCCCCGCCGCTTCCGCCGGGGCGCCACGGTCGTCCAGGGCGGCCGCACGGGCCCCGCTCCCCCGGAGCCCACGCGATGCCCCCGCCCCGGTGCCACCGGCCCGGCCCCCGACGGAGAAGGATCGTCCGCTTCATGCAGCTCAGCCATGCCCGCCGCAACTCCCTGATCACCGGCGTCACCACCCTCGTGGTCGCGAGCGCCGCCACCGCCGCCCTCGCCATCCCGCAGGCAGGGCACACCACCGAGGCCGCCCCCGTGGCCGCCGTCTCGGTGGACGGCAAGCCGGTCGCCGGCCAGGGCCAGGCCGACACCGCTGCCGCTGCCGCCGCCGAGCAGGCCGCCCAGGAGGCCCAGGCCAAGGCCGAGGCGGACGCCGCCGCCCAGGCACAGGCCGAGGCCCAGGCCCAGGCGGACGCCAAGGCCAAGGCCGACGCCGAGGCCGCCTCCCGCTCCCAGGAGCGCCAGAACCTCACCGCCGCGCCGACCGGCTACTCCGGCACCCCGCAGCAGATCGCCGCGCAGATCGTGCCGGCCGGCCAGCTCCAGTGCTTCAGCAACATCGTGTTCCGCGAGAGCAGCTGGAACCCGCTCGCGGTCAACGCCTCCTCCGGCGCCTACGGCCTGGTCCAGGCCCTGCCCGGCTCCAAGATGGCCTCGGCGGGCGCCGACTGGCGCACCAACCCGGCCACCCAGATCAAGTGGGGCCTGAACTACATGAACACCCGCTACGGCAGCCCCTGCGCCGCCTGGTCGTTCTGGCAGGCCCACCACTGGTACTGAGC
>NZ_JBHVFE010000702.1:0-3040 GCF_042801945.1 Kitasatospora sp. NPDC057542 | reverse complement strand
GAGTGGCGCCGCACCAGGGGCTGGGCCGCCGTCGCGGTCGCCTACGCCTCCGCCGCGGGCCCGCGTGTGCCCGACGCCCTCGCCGCACTGCGGGCCGCCGGCGCCGGGCGCACCGCCGTCGCCCCCTACCTGCTGGCCCCGGGCCTGCTGCCGGACCGCATCGCGGCGGCCGCCGCCGGGGCGGACGTCCTGGCGGACGTCCTCGGCCCCGCCCCGGAGCTGGCCGCCCTCCTGCTGCGACGCCACGACGAGGCGCGCCGGGCGCAGGAGTCCGCCCGGGCCCTCACGGCCTGAGCGCGGGCTGCTCAGGCGTAGTCGAGAATGCTGTGCTCGCTCAGGTCCGCGGCATGACGTGCCACGGTTCGGTAGTCCGCGTCATCGTGGAGGACCGTGAGTCCATGGTGTGCGGCCGTCGCCGCGATCACGAGGTCGACCGCGGAGGCACTACGGTGCTGGCCGGCGAGCGCCATCCTCCGCTGCACCGTGTCGATCCACCGTCCTGCGCTCTTCGGTACGGAGACGTCCGGGTAGAGCTCGGCGAACATCTCGGCGATCTCGTCGTACTCCTGGCCGCTGCGCGCGCTGTAGAGGAACTCGGCGCGCTGCGGATAGCACGACGCGACCGACCCTGCGTCGATCGCGTCGAACCAGGCGGCCTGCACCTTGGGCTCACCGAGCAGCCTGAACAGCGCAGAGGTGTCGAGCAGATAGATCACCGGGCGTCCTTCTCCGCCCGGTGCAGCCGCTCGGCGTCCGCGACGGCTCCCCAGTGTCGCGCCCGCTCGAAGTGCCGACTGATGCGGGCGGCACGTTCCTGCCGTTCGGCGTAGTAGCGCAGCGCCAGGTTGACGGCGTCCTTCTTGGTCCGGACACCGGCGAGGACCATCGCGCGTTCCAGGGCCTCTTCATCGATGTCGATCTGTGTTACGGACATCCGGCACCTCCGACGATGTTGGTGATGTACATAGCATTGTATCTCACCAACATCGCCCAAAGGCGCCGGGTGCTCAGACCCGCCGCAGGGTGAAGGTGTCCGCCGGGTGGCCGGCGTAGGCGGCGGCGAGGCCGCCGGAGAGCCGGTAGACGCTGCCGGCCGGGCCCGCGACCACCGCGGTGGGAGTCGGGTCAACGGAGGGGCGCACGGCGGTGAGGCGGGCGGTGCGCCAGTGGTCGTCCGAACGCAGTTCGACCTCGGCGTCGCGGCCGGTTCCCAAGAAGGCGTTGGTGACGCCCGCGATGGAGCCGTCCGGGCGGCCCAGCAGGCCGTCCAGGTGGAGCAGGGCACCACCGCCGGCCACCTCGACCCGCCGCAGGGCGGCCGGGTCGCGGACCGGCACCTGCCACAGCGTGCCGTCGTCCCACTTGCCGAGGACCAGCCGGCCGTCCCGGTGGACGATGCCGTTGAGGCCGTACCCGCCGGGTGCGGGGGCCAGTCGCGGGTCGCGCAGCAGGACGGAGGCGGTGCCGTCCGGCGTCACCCGGTAGACGACGGGGGCGAAGGAGTCGGTGACGTACGCGGTGCCGTCGGGGCCGAGCGCGATGTCGTTGGCGAGGTGGTTGCCGCCGTCGGCGGCGACGGCGGCGAGGTCGGTGTAGAAGATCTGCCGCCCGGTGTCCAGGTCGTAGGCGCCGATCCCGGCGAGCTTCCCCTGGGTGGCGGCGCTGCTGCGCTCGCCGAGGCCGTTGTCGAGGTCGGTGACCAGGACGCGGTGGCGGGCCCGGTCGATCCGCAGGCCGGCGATCTCGGTCAGCGCGGGGTCGTCCACCAGGGTGCGCACGCTGCCGTCGGTGCCGACGGCGGAGACGGTGCCGTGCCGCAGCGAGCCGAGCAGGAAGCGGTGGTGGGAGGCGTCCCAGTCGCCCGACTCTGGCACCAGGGTGGGCGCGTGGCCGGAGATCACGGCCGGTGCCGGGCGGCCGGCGGCCGCGGCGGGCAGCGCGCCGGCCGTGCCGAGGAGGGCGGCCGCGGCGACGGCGGCGGCCAGGGCCCGGCGGGCAGTACGGTTCTGGCGGTGGCTCATCGGTGTTCCCTTGCGTGTGCGGTCCGTTGACGTGATCCAGCCTCGCCCGGTCGGCCGGTCCGCAGCAGTGCGTGGGAATACTGGTAGTCCGACTACCGGGGAAGGACGGGGGACATGGTGGACGCGGAGGACGCCCAGGAGCGCCGCTCGGCACTGTCGAGCTTTCTGCGCAGTCGCCGCGCGCGGCTGACGCCGCAGGAGGTCGGGCTGGCGCCCGGGGTGCGGCGGCGCACCCCGGGGCTGCGCCGCGAGGAGCTGGCGCTGCTCGCCGGAGTGGGGGTGACCTGGTACACGTGGCTGGAGCAGGGGCGGGACATCCACCCGTCACCGGAGGTGCTGGGGAGCCTCGCCCGTACGCTGCGTCTGGACCGGGCGGAGACGGCGTACCTGTTCCGGCTGGCCGGCGGCCACCCGCTGGACGGCGAGGTGGCCGCGCCGGGGGACGTACCGGCCCCCCTGCTGCGGCTGATGCACGCGCAGTGGCCGGCACCGTCCTTCGTGATGGACGCCAACTGGGACATCCGGGCCTGGAATCCGGGCGCGGATGCGCTGTTCGGCCTGACCGGCCGTCCGCCGCAGGAGCGCAACCTGGCCTGGGTGGTGTTCGGCAACCCGGTGCACCGGGCCCGGGTCGAGCACTGGGAGGAGCACGCCCGGCGCTTCCTGGCCCAGCTGCGCTCCGCCTACGCGGAGCGCGGCGGCGAGACGACGGCCGTGGGGCGCCATCTGGCCCGGATGATCCGCCAGGTGCGCGCCGAGTACCCGGAGGCGGACCGCTGGCTGGACGAGCACCAGGTCGCGGAGCGCTCCGGCGCCGAGAAGGTCATCCGGCACGAGCGGGTGGGCCTGCTGCGGATCGACCAGCACGTGCTGCTGGCCGCCGAGGGCCTGCAGCTGATCGTGATGTCCCCGCGCGACGCCGACACCGAGGAGCGGCTGCGCCTCCTCGCCCCGGCACTGGCACCGGTGCCGGCACCGGCGGTGTAGCGCAGAAGAAGGCGGTCCGCCGCCCCCGGCAC
>NZ_JBHVFE010000701.1:0-3075 GCF_042801945.1 Kitasatospora sp. NPDC057542 | reverse complement strand
CCCACAGTCTTTGCGGCGTGGCAAACTCCGGCGGGCGAGATCCTGCCCTACAGTTCCACTCGACGGAAACCCGGCGTCCGGGCCGGCCACAGGCCTTCTCGGAAGGGGCCGACAGCCGCCGGGGCAAGAAGAAGAAGTGGGGCGGGTGGGACTCGAACCCACGACCAAGGGATTATGAGTCCCCTGCTCTAACCGGCTGAGCTACCGCCCCGGTTCGCCGCGCGCGCCGGTCGTCGGCACGGCAGCAGCAGACGGCCCAACGAGGCCGTCCCGGGCAGCATAGCCGGTCGATCACCCGTGGTGCGCGCCGGGGGGCAGACCTGAGTGCGCGACGGTGCGCGCCTCCCGGGCGGCGCAGCCCGGGTGGCGGCGGGGCACCCGTTCGGGGCAGCCTGGGCGGATGACGAAACGTGGGACGGGGACGGCGGCCGCGGCGCTCACAGTCGTGCTGGCCGCGGCGGGCTGCACCACCGCGGCGGGGCCGGGCGGGGGCGCCCCGACCGTCACCTCGGCGCCGCCCACCGGCGTTTCCGCCGACAGCCACGGCTGGAACCGGCAGCGGCTCAAGGGTGCGGCCGGCCGGCACACCGGAGTCACCCGCACCGCCAAGCCCACCGTGCTCAACGGACTGGTCGGCGCGGTGTTCACCCGCAACGCCGACGGCGACCACTTCTGCACCGCCAGTGTGGTCGACAGCGCCGGGCTCAACCTCATCGTCACGGCCGCCCACTGCGTCTGGGACCCGAAGCTCGGCCGCCGCAGCGACCTGGTGTTCGTCCCCGGCTACCGCAACGGCGACACCCCCAGCGGCGTCTGGCCGCTGCTGGCCGTCACCGTGGACGACGGCTGGAGCGACCACGCCGACCCGGACATGGACGTCGCCTTCGCGGTCGTCCAGGCGCAGAACGGACGGCAGGTCCAGCAGGTGCTCGGCGCCAACCGGCTGGGCGTCAACCGCGGCTACCGGCTCCCGGTGAAGGTCACCGGTTACCCGAGCAGCAGCGAGGTCCCGATCACCTGCGCCAACACCACCACCCAGCAGAGCCCCACCCAGGTGCGGATCGACTGCCCCGACTACACCGGCGGCACCAGCGGCAGTCCCTGGGTCACCGACTTCGACCCGGCCACCAGGACCGGCACCGTGGTCGGCGTGATCGGCGGCTACCAGGAGGGCGGGAGCACCCCCGGCACCTCGTACAGCAGCTACTTCGGCGACCGCGTCCAGGCGCTGTACGACCGCGCCACCGGCTGACCGGCAGCGGGCGGGCACCGGCAGTGGCGCCGCCGGGCACCGGACTGGTAGATCTTCCTCACGAACGGCGGAACGCACGGCCCCGGTGCCCGCCCCGAGGAACGAGACGGAGCCCCGATGGCCTCCCGCCCGGCACTGCCCGCGCGCACGGCACGAACGGCCGCGCTGTCCGCCCTGCTGCTGGCCGCCGGCACCGCCTGCGGCGGGCAGGACGGGGCGCCCACGGCCGAGGTCGCGCAGCAGAGCCTCGCCCGGGACCGGATCGGCACTCTCTCCGTCCGCACCGCGGACGGCCCGCGGGCCTGCACCGCGAGCGTGGTGCACAGCCCCCGGCGCAACCTGCTGGTCACCGCGGCGCACTGCGTGCAGAACCGCCGGATCGGCCTGCTGGACGGCCTGGTGTTCACCCCCGGCTACCGCAACGGGTCCACCCCGTACGGGACCTGGCCGGTGCAGGTGATCACCGTGGACCCGCGCTGGGCGGCCGACGACGATCCCGAGTACGACGTGGCGTTCGTCACGGTGGGCCCGGTCGACGGACAGCAGGTCGAGGACGCGGTCGGCGGCAACCCGATCGGCACCGGCCAGGGCTTCGGGCTGTCCGTCTCGGTCACCGGCTACCCGAACGAGAGCGACGAGCCGATCACCTGCGCGGTCCGGACCGGCTCGCAGAGCGCCACCCAGGAGCGCTTCGACTGCGACGGCTACACCGACGGCACCAGCGGCAGCCCGTGGGTCACCGCGAGCGGCGCGGTGGTCGGCGTGATCGGCGGCTACCAGGAGGGTGGGGACTCGCCCGGCACCTCGTACAGCATCACCTTCGACGAGCGGGTCTCCGAGCTCTACCGGAGGGCGACCGTCTGAACCAGGAGCCGGCCCGGGGCGCTGCCGGGCCCGCGGGCGGTGTCGCGTACGTCACGCCGCGAAGCCGGACGGCGACAACACGAAGGCCCCCCGGTCGACCGAGGGGCCTTCGCTCTGAGCAGTCACCGGGCGGACCCGGTGCAGCTCCCGCAATTGGACTCGAACCAATAACCTGCCGATTAACAGTCGGCTGCTCTGCCAATTGAGCTATGCGGGATCGCAGTACTCAACTTCCGTACCACGGACGGGAGCAGAGCCCCGAAGGGCCTTCTCCCGAGCTCCCCCAATTGGACTCGAACCAATAACCTGCCGATTAACAGTCGGCTGCTCTGCCAATTGAGCTATGGGGGATCGGCTCCCGCCTCGGCCCCGGTTCCCCGGGCTCCTCGGCGCTCGCTGCGGGACATACATTAGCGCACTCGGGGGGGTGGTCCGCCAATCGCTTTCCCGGGTTGCCGCCGGGCTGCCGCCCGGCGTGCCCCGTACGCGCCCGGCGCGCGCCCGGCGACGAGGCCGGGGATGCTGGGGCGCAGACGGTTCGCCGTCCCGACGGACGGGTAGGGCAATGCGGCAGAAGCCGCCAGGAGAGGGTGGATCCGACCATGTGGAAGCTGTCGTTGGCCGCGGGTTTCGCGGCCGGCTACGTCCTGGGCTCGCGGGCCGGGCGCCGGCGCTACGAACAGATCGCCAAGGTCACCCGGCAGATCGCCCGGAACCCCACGGTGCAGGGTGCGACCGACCGGGCCCGGCAGCAGGCCGGGGCGGTGGCCGGGAAAGCGGCCGGCGCGGTCGCGGACCGGGTCGGCGACCGGCTGCCCAACGCCGTCACCGACCGGGTGCCGTACTTCAACCGCTCCCGGGCGGGGGACGACGGCTGGGGCACCTTCCGCCCGTGACGGGGTGCCGGGCCGGGAAGGCGAGCGGCGACTTCATCCGCGGGATCGGCGTGCGCTTCAAGG
>NZ_JBHVFE010000700.1:0-3087 GCF_042801945.1 Kitasatospora sp. NPDC057542 | reverse complement strand
GAACGGGTCCCCCCGGCGTCCAGCAGCAGGTTGTCGGTCAGCTCGGAGATGTGTATAAGAGACAGCGGCTGCACCTGTCCACCCATCGCCCCTGGAGGTCCCGTGCCCGGACGCCATCCGTTCCCCGACCAGGGCCCTGCGGCGGGCGCGGACTGCGCCACACTCGACCTGGGCGGGCAACTCCAGCTCGGGGAAGGCAGGTTCATCGACCTGCCGGTGCGCTTCGTGTACCGCGGTGACCAGCCGTTCGCCGTGGTCATGGAGTTCCCGGGCTCCGGCCCGGCGGTCGGCACGTGGGAGTTCTCCCGCGACCTGCTGTGGAAGGGCCTGCACAGACCGGCCGGGATGGGCGACGTGCGGGTCCTGCCGCCGTGCCGCTGCCACGGCCGCCGGCAGCTACGGATCACGCTCAGGGGGGAGGACGGCACCGCCTCGATCGACGTTCCGGTCGAGCCGGTGCGCAGCTGGCTGTGCGAGCGGAGCTTCGCCCTCGTGGCCCGTGGCAGGGAATCCGAACTGATCGACTGGGACGCCGAACTGAGCCGACTGGTCGGCGGCCGCTGAGACGACCGGTCCGGCCGCCACCCGATCGAGGGGTGACGACCGGACCGGTGGCCCGTGCGACGGCTGTCAGGCGAGCTTCTGGCAGAGCAGCGCGTACGGTCGCGCCGCCCACAGCTGCCACCAGGGCTGGCTGTAGGCCATGCCCGCGACGAACTCGTCGTCCGCGCACTGACCCTTGGCGAAACCGTACGAGAAGTCACCGCCCTTGGCCGCGGTGGGGCGGTTGTCGCCCTTGTCGAACCAGAGCGTGCGGGTCGAAGTCCCGAGCGGCGTTGCGGACTTGGCGCACAGTGCGCCCATCGTCCGGCCGTTGCGGCTGTAGCCGGTCATGACGGAGCCGGCGGGGCACTGGGCCTTGGAGTAGCCCGGCGCCCAGTCGGTGGTCACGTAGGTGCCGCCGTGGTCGACGACGAACGAGTGGCCGGCCTCCCACAGGTTCGCCTTCGTGACGTCCGTGCACAGGCCGTTGTCGCCGCCGAAGCTGAGCCCGACCAGTCGGCTGCCGTCCTGGCAGGACGCCTTGAGGGCCCACGGGTCCCAGTCCGGCCGGGTCTTCAGGTACGCGGACTGGTTGTCGTCGAACAGGCTGGCGTTGAGCGAGGCCCAGTTCACCAGGGGCGTCGGGGGCTGCCCGACGCTCACCGAGGCGAGCGGCCACTCGCGGTGGAAGGCGAGGAAGGGCAGGTCCGCCGACAGGATCGGGGTGCCGAGGATGGCGAGCTGCGCCATCAGGGCCCCGTTGATGTCGAGTCCGCCGTAGAGGGCCGCCGCGCCGTTGACGGCCGGCGTGGTGCCGGTGCCGTCGAGGACGATGGAGCCGTTGACGGTGGCGCGCAGGTACGGCTCGATGGAGGCCTTCACGCCGACCGTGTCGTACAGGGCGATCGAGCCTTCGGCGAGCAGGCCGGCCTTCGCCGAGGCGGAGCCCTTGAGGTTGAGGCGCAGCGGGGAGACGGTGGAGTTCCCGGGGTCGGTGGTGGTGGTCCAGCCCGGGCCCTTCACGTAGTCGGAGTGGACGCCCCACTGGCCGTCGTACGCCTGCTCGGCGTCGAGGCTGACGGTGCCGTCGGCGCTGATGTCGGCGGAGAGGGTGAAGGCCAGGTTGATGACGACGGGCAGGGGGCCCACCATCAGCACGGGGCTGGCGCTGTACTTGGCCAGCGGAATCCGGATGGGAGTGGTGCTCGCGGTGAGGTTCGCGCTGACGCGCCAGTCCGCGTGCGCGCCCAGGGTGAAGCCGACCCGGGCCTGCTGGGGGTCGATCAGGCCGAGGCCACCCTGGTAGGAGAAGTCGATGGCCGGGTGGAGGGAGACCGAGCCGGAGAGCGTCGCCGAACTGCCGTCGGGCAGCGGGACGGTGGCGTTGGCGCTCAGCCCCAGGCTGCCGGACACGGAGCCCTGTCCGGAGGTCGCGCCGAAGTCGGTGGTGACCTGGACGCCGCCGATCTGGGGCTCGACCTGGAAGGTGCTCGGGCTGACGGCGCTCCGCAGGCTGGTGCTGGTTCCGCCGAGCAGTTCGGGGAGGGTGGCCGGGCGGGTGGTGACGGCCACCTTCCCGTCGGCGGTCGGCTGCACGCCGGTGACGGCGACCAGCGCGCCGTGCGGGGCCGCCGGGGTGGGCGGGCTGTCGATCAGCTGCCCGGGCTGGACGGCGGCCGCGGCGACCTCGGGGGCCGCGGCCAGGGAGGACGGCGACTGCGGACCGGTCGTGGCCGGTGCGAGTACGGCGATGCCGGTGCTCGCGTCGTAGGAGGAGAGCGCGAGGACGGGGGCGGTGGTGGCGGTGGCCGGCGCGCTGCCCTGCGCCGGCGTCGCCACCGTGGCCGCGGCCGTGCCGGACGCCGGGGGCGCCAGCGTCGCCGGCGTGCCGGGGGCGGCGGGCGAAGCCGACGGGTCGGGCGACGCGGTCGGGGTGGCTGCCGCGGTCGCGGCCGGTGTGGTGGTCGCAGCGGCCGGTGATGCCGCTGCTCCGTTCAGGATGGCGCCGCAGAGGATGAGCACGGTGGTTGTCGCGGCGGCTGACAACGTCAGCTTGCGCACGGTCACGTGGAGGGTCCCTTCGGGTCAACGGTGCTGGAACGGTGGTGACTTGTGGTGGGGCACACTGCCCGGAGCAGTCGCACTGGCCCTGACCGACGGGTAACTTAGCAGCCACCGGCAGCCTTGTTGACAGTTTTGTCAGGTTCGCGGACCGCGATCACGAGATTTCATGGCCCGGGAGCCGGGCTTTTCCCTTGGGTTCATGCGGAGCTCGGCAGTCCGGTGCGAGGTGATTCGGTGAGTCGGATCCGGATCCGGGAATGAGACGATCGACTGTCATATGTGCCCAGGACCAGGCGAATCGGCTCCGGGTGCGAGGCGTCGCACGGCCGTCGTTCGCGAAATGGCCGGCCGGGCCGATCCGGCCGGTGTCATCGGGTGCGCATTTTCCGGAACCCGTCGGTCCCTACCGTTCTTCGTCCGTGGCTCGCTGGATCGCCGAGCACCCGAATGCGCCGACGGGCTCGGGCCCTGGGCGGGGAT
>NZ_JBHVFE010000699.1:0-3090 GCF_042801945.1 Kitasatospora sp. NPDC057542 | reverse complement strand
GGCCTGTGCCGTACGGGGGGATGGCACAGGCCCCGCCGTCAACCGGACCGACGGGTCACATGTGGGTGCCGCCGTCGATGCGGAGCTCGGTACCGGTGACGAAGGCGCCGTCGTCGGAGGCGAGCATGGCGATCACGCCGGCCACCGTCTCCGGGCCGGCGAAGCCCTGGCCGAGGGCGGGGGAGAGCTTGGCCAGCAGGCTGAAGTCGGCGTCGGCGGGCAGGCCCGGGTTGTGGGTCATGCCGCTGTCGATGCTGCCCGGCGCGACGCAGACCGCGCGCAGGCCCTGCTTCGAGTACTCCGAGGCGATGGCATGGGTGAAGGACTGGATGCCGCCCTTGGTCGCGGCGTACGCGGCCATGTACGGGTGGGCGAAGCTCGCGGAGGTGGAGCTGAAGTTGACCACCACGCCCTTGCCGCCGGCGAGCAGCGCGGGGAGCGCCTCGCGGGTCATCAGGAAGGTGCCGGTGAGGTTCACCGCGAGGAGCTTGTTCCAGAACTCCAGGGTGGTCTCGTGGGTGTGCGAGGAGCGGAGGATGCCGGCCGCGTTGACCAGCACGTCCAGGCCGTCCAGGCCGGCGATCGCCTCGGCGACGCCGGCGACGACGGCCGCCTCGTCCGATATGTCCAGCACCTGGATGGTCAGGCGGTCCGCGGTCCCCTCGGCGGTGGCGCGGTCCAGGGTCTTCTTCAGGCCGTCCTCGTTGACGTCGACGGCGACGACCTTCCCGCCCTCGGCGAGGATCCGGTGGACGGTGGCCTGGCCGATGCCCGAGCCGCCGCCGGTGATCAGGACGTTCCGTCCGCTGAAGCGCTCCATGGTGGTACTCCGTTCGTTCGTGGTCTCTCGACCTCGAACGACACGGTACGCCCCGGTGGCACGTTGTGCCAAAAAGTCTCATGGTGCCGTTTCGTCGCAACGTGCCGCCATGGCATCCGCCCGCGTAGGCTGGTCCCGTGACCGGACGCCCGACCCTGACCCAGCGCCGCCGCGAGGCCACTCGACTGGAGATCGCCCGTGCCGCCGCCGCGCTCTTCGCCGAGCGGGGAGCGGAGGCGACCACCGTCGAGGAGGTCGCCCTCGCCGCGGGCATCTCACTGCGCACCTTCTACCGGTACTTCTCCGTCAAGGAGGATGCCGTCGCTCCGCTGCTCGCGGCGGGTGGGCAGGAGTGGGTGGAGCTGTTCGCGGCGAGCCCGGCGGATCTGCCGCCCCGGGAGGCGTTGGAACGCGCGGCGGTCGCTTCGCTGACCCCTGCCGACGAGGCGCGGGCCGAGATGATGCAGTGGGCCCGCGGTCTGCTGCGCGACCCGAGGCTGAACGCCACCTGGCAGCGCGTCCACGCGGACTCGGAGGAGAGGCTGCGGGCCGCCCTCGCCGAGCGCTGCCCGGACGACACCGATCCGCTGGAGGTCCGGCTGGCCGCCGCCGCCGCGACCGCGGCGATCCGGGTGGCCCTGGAACAGTGGGCCTCCTCCGACGCGCCCCTCGCCGGTCCGGGCTCCCCGCGGGACCTCGGCGCGCGCTGCATGCGCGAGCTCACGGCGGGGCTGCGGCTCTGGGAGCGGGTGGGCTGAGCCAGGCCCGCTCCCGGCCGGCGGTGTGGACGGCGACGGGCCATGGCAGGTGACAACCAGGTGACAACTTTCAGATGACAGATTTCGAAATCTGTCATCTGAAAGTTGTCAGCTGTCCGGCCCGCTCCCCGCAACCTCCCAGCCGCGATCAGCGTCCTCCCAGCTGGCGCTAGGGTTGGTCCTCGCGCCCCGACGGGGGAACCGGGGTGACCTCCTCGGATGTCCCCAGCGGAGGGGACTGGAGTTCGAGGCGTGGGAGCAAGCAGGACATGGGTCTGACGAGCCACAAGGTGCTGGCGCTGACCGCACTGGTCGCGGTCGTGATGATGGTCGGCACGGTCTGGTTGTGGCCCAGACTCGCGAAGAGGACCTGGCAGGCGGTGCTCGGCCGGATCGGCGCGCTGCTCGCCACCCAGCTCGCGGTGCTCGCCGCGCTCGGCCTGGTCGCGAACAACTACTTCGCCTTCTACAGCAGTTGGGACGACCTGCTGGGCACCGGCGACACCGGCCCCGTGGTCATCCACAACAAGGCGGACGCCTCCGGCCGGCTGATGGTGGAGACGATGGGGCAGGCCGCGGTCAAGGGTGGCGGGGCGATGGGCCGCGAGCCCGGCCAGTCCGGCGAGATCCGCAAGGTCCGGATCGACGGCGCGGTCAGTCGGCTGTCCACCGAGGGCTACGTCTACCTGCCCCCGCAGTACTTCCAGCCGGAGTACGCCCAGAAGCAGTTCCCGGCCGTGATCGTCAGCACCGGATTCCCAGGAATCGCCGAGAACCTGATCACCCGCTTCAACTACCCGGGTGCCGCGCTCAAGCTGCTGCAGGAAGGGCGGATGCAGCCGACCGTCATGGTCCTGGTGCGTCCCTCGCCCGCGCTGCCGCAGGACACCGAGTGCGAGGACGTCCCGGACGGCCCGCAGTCCGACACCTACTTCACCAAGGACGTGCCCTCGGCGATCCAGGCCAGCTTCCGGGTCTCCAGCGACCCGCAGGCCTGGGCCTTCATGGGCAACTCGACCGGTGGCTACTGCGCGCTCAAGCTGGCCATGCGCCACCCGGACGTCTTCCCGACCGCCGTCGCCCTCTCCGCCTACTACGAAGCCGCCGACGACCCGACCACGGGCGACCTGTTCGGCGGCAGCAAGCAGCGCCGCGACGAGGCCAACCTGCTGTGGCGCCTGAAGAACCTGCCGCAGCCGAAGGTGTCCGTGCTGCTGGCCGGCACCAAGAAGGGCGACGGCAACTACCGGCAGGAGACCGAGGCCTTCGTCGACGCGGTGCAGAGCCCGATGAAGGTCTCGTACAGCATGCTGGAGAACGGCGGCCACAACTTCGAGACCTGGAGCGCCCTGCTTCCCTCCTCGCTGGAGTGGCTGTCCCAGCACCTCAAGGTGCCGAACCAGACCGTCTGACGGGGGAACGGCACCCGGGTCCGCCCGAACCGCCCGGCGCCCGGACCGCCCGGGCCATCCGAACAGGCTGGGGAGAAGACCGAACCCCCGGGGCCACGGC
>NZ_JBHVFE010000698.1:0-3091 GCF_042801945.1 Kitasatospora sp. NPDC057542 | reverse complement strand
GGTGCGGATCGAATTCTCGAGCTCCGCGACTGTGGGGTGTCCGTCTGCGTCGATTCGGCGGTGCGGCGGCACTCGTGGATCACGTTCGGTCCACAGCTCACGCTGGACGACAGCCTCGGCTACCCGCCAAGGCCTGAGCAGCAGGCGACTCGTCTCAAGTACAACCTCGCTGTCCGGAGTTGCGTCATCTGTCATGACAGTAACCATCTCACGGGCGAACGCGCTGTCGTGCCACGGGGTGCGGGGTCGGTCCTGCCGATCGTGGACGCTCGATATGCGGGACAACCGAGATCAATCCCTGAGCGTCGTCTTGGACTTGTGCACGTTCACCAGCACGTGGCTGAGCACTCTCACATGTACGCCGCCAGCTGGACCCGTGGGGTCCAGCCCTCCGTGCTGCTGGTGGCGTGTCAGTTCGGGGTGGGGAAGTGAGGTGACCCCCGGAACGTGGACACAGGGGTTCATGCTGCGAGTGAGAGTCCAGCGTGCATGTGGTGTTGCTGTTCGAACTCGATCGGTGAGAGGTAGGACAGCGTGCTGTGGCGACGGCGGGCGTTGTAGTAGGTCAGCCACTGGGAGATCTCCAGTCTTGCCTGGCTCATCGTCAAAACCGGCTTCCTGTACATCACCTCTCGCTTCAGTGGCCGGGCTACCCGCGCTTTCGCGGCGTGGGGAGCTCCCCTCCGAGGTGTGGACACCAGTGCTATGCGGCGAGTGCCAGCGTAACTGATCGTTGTTCGAACTCGATCGGGCTGAGGTAGTTCAGCGCGGAGTGCCTCCTGCAGGTGTTGTAGCGGGTGATCCAGCGGAAGACCACCAGGCGGGCGGCGCGGGCTCCGGGCCAGCGCTTCGCGCCTTGGAGGGTCTCCCGTTTCAGCGTGGCGTTGAACGCCTTGGTGGCGGCGTTGTCCGCGCTTGTACCGACCGCGCCGCGACTCCTGGTGACGCCCAACTCCCGGCAGATGTCGGCGAATTCCTTGGACACGTACTGCCCAGGTTCGGGCTGGCCCGTCGCAACGCCCGGGAGGGTTAGCGAGAAGCCCCCGGCTTCAGCCAGGGGAGGAGTCACGACCGTTCCAACGACCCGATCACCACAGGGACACGTTGTCATTGAAGTAGCGAGTTACGCCTGTCTCGCTACTCTGCGTACCGGGCACCGTCGCAGGACCCTGACGCCAAGCCCGAAGCTCCTGAGCAGCGACGAACATCGGTGTTGGGGATCAAAGGAACAGCTGTGCGGTAAACCTTGGCGGGCCGCGCCTTGGCCTGTGTCACCCGGTTGTGAGGATGCGGCAAATGTCGCCTTCGGTGCAGGTGGCGGGGTCGGTTGCGGAGGCGGTGCGGGCCAGTTCCCGCAGCATGGCGCGGGTCGTGGCCAGCTCGGCGAGGCGACGCTCGACGTCGGTGAGGTGCTGGTCGAGCAGCGCTGTGACGTGCGCACACGGGGGCTGGCCGCCGTCGCGGATCGCGAGGACGTCGCGGATCTCGGCGAGGCTGAGGCCGGCCGCCTGGGCGGAGCGGATGAAGCCGACCCGGGCGAGGGCGTGGGCGGGGTAGTCGCGGTAGCCGCCCGGGGTCCGGGGCGGGTTCTTCAGCAGCCCGGCCTGCTCGTAGAAGCGCAGGGTCTTGGTGGTGGTGCCGGTGGCGGTGGCGAGGTCTCCGATGCGCATACCTTCACGGTAGCCCTTGACCTTCCAGCGTGGTGGAAGGTCTAGCGTGGGCCGCATGACCTGGAGGTGTCGCTGATGCGCGTGGAGATGCTGATCGTCCCGCACTGCCCGAACGGCCCGGTGCTCAGGGAGCGGCTGGAGCTCGCCCTCGGGGGCCGAACCGACGTGGAGCTTGCGGAGCACGTGGTCGACGACCAGGCGCAGGCCGAACGCTGGGGCATGCACGGCTCGCCGACGCTGCTGGTCGACGGCCGCGACCCGTTCGCCGAGCCGGGCACTGCGGCCAGCGTGTCCTGCCGACTCTACCGCGGGGCGGACGGCCGGATCGACGGAGCGCCCGCCGTCGAGGAGCTACAGCGAATGCTCGGCACTGCCGCCACCGGCGGAGCGGACCGGGCGGCCGGCCGGTCCGGGCGGGGCCGTCTCGCCCCAGCCGAGCGGGGCCTGCGGGCGGTGCAGCAGGCCGTCCTGCAGTCCTTCGCCACCACCGGCTCCCCACCCGCGGCGGCCGAGTTGGAGTCGGCGGCCGAGCCCTTCGGCGTACCGGCCGCCGAGGTCCTCGCCGAGCTGGTCGCCGAGGACTTCCTGACCCTGGACGACACCGGCCGGGTCCAGGCCGCGTACCCGTTTTCCGCCATCCCCACCGAGCACGCCGTGGAGATTTCGGCCGGACCGACGGTGTGGTCGATGTGCGCGATCGACGCGCTCGGTATCCCCGTCATGCTCGACACCGACGCCGTCATCACCTCCACCGACCCGGTCACCGGCGAGAACGTCCGCGTGGAGTTCGCCGGCGGGAAGAGCGCCTGGCAGCCGGCCACCGCAGTGGTTTACTACGGTGTCTGCGCCGGCAACGGCCCGGCGTCCACCGTGTGCTGCGGCTACCTGCGCTTCTTCACCACCCGAGCCACCGCCGAACAGTGGAGCGGCCGACAGGTCGACCTCAGCGGTGCCGTACTGGACCAGGCCGAGGCCGAACGCCTTGGCGCGGACATCTTCGGCCCTCTCCTGAGCGCACCAGCCCGGTAGGAGCGCCGCCATGAACCCGAGCCGGCACCGCGACCCGAGCAGTCCGAGCGGGATGCTCGGACTGTTCGCGGCCGTCGCCGTCGCAGCCGTCGTGTGCTGCGCGGGGCCCGCGCTGATCGTCGCGGCGGCCTCGGGTGCGCTCGCCGCCTGCCCCGGCACGTGGTGGGCCCTCCTTGCCGCGGTGCTGCTGACCGTCGCGGCCGCTGGCTGGTGGCTGCGGCGGCGACAGGCCTGCCGCCCGCCGCGTCCTCCGCACTGATCGGGGGTCCGAGGGTCGAACGTCAGCACCGGCCGTTTCCGGTTGCAGAAGAGGGAGCCCTTTACCCAACTACAGCCTGACCGAGCTGGGTGGGCAGGGATCTTCGGTCACGCCTCATCACTCTCCGTGCGTC
>NZ_JBHVFE010000697.1:0-3102 GCF_042801945.1 Kitasatospora sp. NPDC057542 | reverse complement strand
GTTCCCGGGTGTGCGAACGGTCAGTGGTGGAAGCCCGACCGGGCCGGCATCCCGAGATCCCGGAGCGGGACGGGCTGGCGCCGCAGCTCCGGCAGCAGCCGGCCGAGGTCGGCCAGCAGCAGGTCGGCGAGGTCCCGGGAGAAGCCGTTGCGGCAGACCACGCGGAGCACCGACAGGTCCTCCCGGTCGGCCGGGAAGGTGTACGCGGGCACCTGCCAGCCGCGCTCGCGCAGCCGCCGCGAGACGTCGAACACGTCGAAGGACGTGCCCTCGGTGGTGGTGAAGGCGAACACCGGGACCTGGTCGCCGTGGGTCAGCAGCCGGAAGCAGTCCAGCTTCCCGATCTCCCCGGCCAGGTAGGTCGCGACGTCCCGGCAAGCGCCCTGGACCACCCGGAAGCCGTCCCGGCCGAGCCGCAGGAAGACGTAGTACTGCGCCGCGACCTGGGCGCCGGGCCGGGAGAAGTTGAGGGCGAAGGTCGGCATCTCGCCGCCCAGGTAGTTGACCCGGAAGACCAGTTCCTCCGGCAGCGCCTCCTCGTCCCGCCACAGCGCCCAGCCGACGCCCGGGTAGACCAGCCCGTACTTGTGCCCGGAGGTGTTGATCGAGGCCACCCGGGGCAGTCGGAAGTCCCAGACCAGCTCGGGGTCGAGGAAGGGCGCCACCATGCCACCGGAGGCGCCGTCCACGTGCACCGGGATGTCCAGGCCGGTGCGTTCCTGGAGCTCGTCCAGGGCCGCGCAGATCTCCGCGATCGGCTCGTACGATCCGTCGAAGGTCGAGCCGAGGACGCCGACCACGCCGATGGTGTTCTCGTCGCACAGCGCGACCGCCTGTTCGGCGCCGAGGTGGAAGCGCTCGCCCTCCATGGGCGCGGTGCGGGCCTCGATCTCCCAGAAGGTGCAGAACTTCTCCCAGCACACCTGGACGTTGACGCCCATCACCAGGTTGGGCCGGGCCCCGGCGGCGTAGCGCTCGGCGTTGCGGCGCATCCAGCGGCGCTTGAGCGCCATGCCGGCCAGCATGCAGGCCTCGCTGGAGCCGGTGGTGGAGCAGCCGACCGCGGAGTCCGGGTCGGGGGCGTTCCAGAGGTCGGCGAGGATGGCCACGCAGCGCCGCTCCAGCTCGGCGGTCTGCGGGTACTCGTCCTTGTCGATCATGTTCTTGTCCAGGCACTCGGTCATCAGCCGGGTGGCCTGCACCTCCATCGAGGTGGTGACGAAGGTCGCCAGGTTGAGCTTGGCGTTGCCGTCCAGCATCAGCTCGTCGTGGATCAGCTGGTACGCGGTGTCGGCCGCGACCGGGCCCTTGCCGAGCCGGTGCACCGGCGGGGCGAGCTCCATCGAGCCCAGCGGGTCGGCGGCGCCCACGAACGGGCTGACGCTCAGTCGGCGGCCGTTGCCGGCGCCCTTGTGCAAGGCCATGGGATGCTGCTGCCCTTCACCTCGGTGGCTGTGTCCCGGCCCACGCTGCCACCGGGAGCCGGGTGACGCATCTTCACCGTCGGTTTCAGGTCGACGGGGCCGACGCCACCTCCGGGTGGATCTGGTCGCGGGCGGCCCGGTACTGCCGGCGCACCGCCGAGCCGATCGCCAGGTCCTGCTCCCCGTCGGGCTCGACGGTCTCGGCGTCCGGCAGCTCCCACTCCGGCGGCTCCGGGGTGCCCGCCAGCGCCCAGGCGGCCTGCCGGGCGGCCCCGCGGGCGGCGTGCGCGCCCGGCGGCGGCACCACGACCGGGACGCCGAACAGCATCGGGGCGATGTGCCGGACGGCGGGCAGCCGTCCGGCCGTGCCGAGCAGGAACACCCGCTTCACCGCGACGCCCTGGGCGCGCAGCACGTCGAGGGCGTCGGCGATGTTGCAGAGCATGCCCTCGACGGCGGCGCGGGCCAGGTGCTGAGGGGTCATCGCCTCGGCCCGCAGGCCGGTCAGGGTGCCGGCCGCGTGCGGCAGCGCGGGAGTGCGCTCGCCGTCCAGGTACGGCAGCAGCACCAGGCCGTAGGCGCCGGGGGAGGAGTGCAGGGCGAGGTCGCTCAGGCCCTCCAGGTCCCGGCCGAGCAGGGCGGCGGTGGAGCGCAGCACCTGGGCGGCGTTGAGGGTGGCGACCATCGGCAGGTGCCGGCCGCTCGCGTCGGCGAAGGAGGAGACCAGGCCGGAGGCGTCCACCACGGCCTCCTCGTGCACCGCGAAGATCGTCCCGGCGCTGCCGAGCGAGACCACCGCATCGCCCGGGCCGAGGCCCAGGCCCAGCGCGGCGGCCATGTTGTCCCCGGTGCCGGCCGAGATCAGCAGGCCCTCGGGGGTGTGCCCGGCGGGCTCGGCCGGGGGCAGGACGTCGGGCAGCCTGAGCTCGTGGCCGAGCGCCAGCTCCACCAGGTCCTGCCGGTACTCGCCGGTGACCGGCGACCAGTAGCCGGTGCCGGAGGCGTCGCCGCGGTCGGTGGTGCGGCGCTTGGGGTGGCCGAGCAGCTGCCAGACCAGCCAGTCGTGCGGCAGCAGCACCTCGGCGACCCGGCGGGCGTTGGCCGGCTCGAACTCGGCCAGCCAGCGCAGCTTGGCGATGGTGTAGGTGGGGGCGGGCACGGCGCCGATCGCGGCGGTCCAGGCGGCCGCGCCGCCGAAGGCCTCCAGCAGCTTGGCGGCGGCGCCGCCGGAGCGCGGGTCGTTCCACAGGATCGCCGGGCGGACCAGCACCCCGCCCGCGTCCAGGCCGATCATCCCGTGCTGCTGGGCGCTGACCCCGATCGCCCGGACGCCCTCCAGCAGGCCGCCGGTCGCGGCGTCGCCGAGCGAGTGCAGCCAGACCTGGGGGTCGGCCTCCCCGGGGCAGAGGTCCTGGTCCTCGGGGACGGGGTGGGGCGCCTTGCCGGAGCGCAGGACGGCGCCGGTGTCGGCGTCGCACGCGACGATCCGGGTGCGGTTGGTCGAGCTGTCTATCCCCGCGACGATGGCCATGCCGAGATCATGCCTCAGCCCGGCCCCGGACGCGTCCGGGCCGGGTGGTCCGTTGCCGGTTCGCGACCGCGGGTTGGGGTTCGCTTGGCCCTGGTGTCACCGTCCCGTCACGGACCGGCGGTAGGCCGCCGGGCCGCGCGTCACGTG
>NZ_JBHVFE010000696.1:0-3102 GCF_042801945.1 Kitasatospora sp. NPDC057542 | reverse complement strand
CGGCCTGCTGGTGGGGGTGGGGCGGGCTACACCCGCCGCGCGCCCCCATGCGCCCACGGACCGACCCGGCCCGGCTCAGCCCTCCCCGCCCCCGGTCTGCCGGGGCAGCGCCAGCACCACCGTGTCCGCGAACTCCCGGACCGCGCTGGTCCGGCTGACCACCCGGCCGCTGTGCACCACCAGCCGGCTGTGCCCGCCCGCGAGCGCCCCGGCCAGGCTGTCCCCGCGCACCGCCAGCAGCTCCGCCGGGAACCCGGCGTCCACCCGGACCGGCGCCAGGCCGAGCGCCGCCCGGGCCTGGTTCGCCACCGCGTCGTACGCCGCCTCCGGGTCCAACTCCCCACCGGCCGCCAGCAGATAGGCCGACTCCAGCGGATCCGCCCGGCCGACCGGATTGGACGGGTCGCGCAGTGCCCCGCTGCCCGCCGCCAGCGGCACCCGGGCGGCCGCCAACTCCCGCACCAGGCCGGGTCGCAGGCCTGTCGTCCGGCCCTCCAGTCCGGCACAGCAGCCGTTCTGCGGAAGGCAGACCACCCGGACCCCGCTGGTCGCCAGCACCGTCGACGCACCCCGGGCCAGCGCCCCGCACGGGCCGAGCGTCACCCGCGGCCGAAGCGGCGCCAATGCCCCGGCCATCCGGGCCAGTTGGGCCGAATCGGCGGCGCTGGTGTGCAGGTCCACCGGACAGTCGGCCTCCCGAGCGGCCTCCAGCACCAGCTGCACGTACCCGGCCGGGTCCGGGTCCAGCTCCGGGCAGCCGCCGGCCGCCGTGGCACCCAGCTTGAGCGCCTCGCGCAGCTGCGCCCGGCCGTCCGCCCCGGCTCGTCCGGTGAGCAGTCGGGGCATCGCCACCGCCTGGAGCTCGGCCAGCCCGCGCAGCGCCTGCCGGGCGGTGAGCACCGCCTCCAGCCGGCGCAGCCCGTGCACGTCGCCGATCCGGACGTGGGTGCGCTGGGCGGTGGCGCCGTAGCCGAGCGAGGTCAGCGCGGCCTCGGTGATCCGGCGGGTGAGGTCGGCCGGGGTCTCCGGCGGCGGGGTGGGCAGGGCGGCGGAGAAGGCGGCGTCGTAGTGGGCGTGCGCCTCGGCGGGGGCCGGGAGGAGCAGGTAGCCGCGCAGGTCGATCCGGGCGCCGGTGGTGACGGTGGGCGCGCCGGGCAGGGCGGGCAGCGGGCCGAGGCTGCCGACGGTGCCGACCGCCTGGATCCGGTCGCCGCTGATCCGGACGTCCACCACCCGTCCGTCGGCCAGCCGGGCGCCGGTGAGCAGCAGGACCGGGCCGTGCCCGAGCGGGTTGGCCGCCGGGCCGGGCCCGGAGTGCGGCCCGTCGGCGGCTGCGCTGTCCATCGCCGGCTCCTTCTCGCGCCGGCCCGTGCGGTCGGCCCCGTACGGCTGGCCCGTACTGCCGGCCAGTCCTCCCGATCAATGAACGTCGAGCCTATGGGCCAGGGGGGCGGGGTGCCGGGAGGCGGGCATTAGTCGTATCGGGTCGGGCCGTGCGGCTCGTGGGCCGATCGAACGCCGGGCCTCGGATCGTCCGCCAGTACCCCTCGCCCACCTGCGGTCTTCGCCGCGGGATACGGATTTCACCTCCGGGCGCGGAACGTGTAATCTCTTCCTCGTTCGCCCCTATAGCTCAGTCGGTAGAGCGTCTCCATGGTAAGGAGAAGGTCTGCGGTTCGATTCCGCATGGGGGCTCGGGTGAGAAGCAGTCAGCTCCGGCTGGCCTGCGGATCACTGTGGCGGTGTAGCTCAGTTGGTAGAGCAAGCGGCTCATAATCGCTGTGTCACCGGTTCAAGTCCGGTCACCGCTACCCCGCGTAGTCGGTCGGGAGATCGCACTCCCGGTCGGCTACTCTTGTTGTGTTCTTATTCGTTGTCCAAGGAAGGCACTCCCGTGGCTGCCACCGACGTCCGCCCGAAGATCACGCTGGCCTGCGTGGAGTGCAAGGAGCGGAACTACATCACCAAGAAGAACCGGCGTAACGACCCGGACCGTCTTGAGATGAAGAAGCACTGCCCCCGCTGCAACTCGCACACCGCGCACCGCGAGACCCGCTGACCCTCTCGCAGGGCGACGGGCCTGTGTGAAACCAGGTCTTCGACTCCGGGCCGCATCCCTCACAGGGGGTGCGGCCCGGAGTTTTTTCGTATCCACCCGCGTTCCGAGGAGCTGCCATGGCGCTCGACCCCTCCTTCATCGGGCGTAGTTACCCGCCCACCGAGCCGTACGAGGTCGGCCGGGAGAAGATCCGCGAGTTCGCGACCGCGATCGGCGACGCCAACCCGGCGTACACCGATCCGGAGGCGGCGAAGGCGCTGGGCCACCCCGACGTGATCGCCCCGCCGACCTTCCCGTTCGTGATCACCTACCGTGCGGCCGGTCAGGTGGTCGAGGACCCGGAGCTGGGCCTGGACTTCAGCCGGGTGGTGCACGGCGACCAGAAGTTCACCTACACCCGCCCGGTGCGGGCCGGCGACCGGCTGTCGGTCGCGGTGACCATCGACAACATCAAGTCGCTGGCGGGCAACGACGTGCTCACCGTGCGCGGTGAGGTGACGGACGGGACCGGCGGGCACGTTGTGACGTCGGTCATGACCCTGGTGGCCCGGGCCGCCGACGAGGCGGGGGAGTGAGCGCGATGGCGATCAGCTACGACGAGGTCGAGGTCGGCACCGAGCTGCCGGCGCGGTCCTTCCCGGTGACCCGCGACACGCTGGTGCGGTACGCGGGCGCCTCGGGCGACTTCAACCCGATCCACTGGAACGAGAAGTTCGCCCTGGAGGTCGGCCTGCCGGACGTCATCGCGCACGGCATGTTCACCATGGCCGAGGCGATCCGGGTGGTCACCGACTGGGTCGGCGACCCGGCCGCGGTGGTCGAGTACGGCGTGCGCTTCACCCGCCCGGTGCCGGTGCCGAACGACGGGGTCGGCGCGGTGGTCGAGGTCTCCGCCAAGGTCGCCAAGAAGCTGGACGACCGCAAGGTGCAGGTCGACCTGCTGGCCACCACGGGCGGCCAGAAGGTGCTCGGCATGTCCCGGGCCGTCGTTCGGCTCGGCTGAGCCGCTCCCGCGCGTCGGCGGCCGCGGCCGGAGTCCGTAC
>NZ_JBHVFE010000695.1:0-3145 GCF_042801945.1 Kitasatospora sp. NPDC057542 | reverse complement strand
GCGTGAACGCCGGGGGCTCGGTGGCTGTGAAGTTGTCTGTTAAAAGTTGGGTTACTTCGTCAGGTCCGGACCGGACGAGGCGACCGCGGCCGGGGTGTCCGCGACGGCCGACTTCTCCTCGCCGCGGAAGGTGAACTTGGCGTCCTTGCCCTCGCCCTCGACGTCGACGACGACGATGTGGCCGGCCCGCAGCTCGCCGAAGAGGATCTTCTCCGAGAGGTGGTCCTCGATGTCGCGCTGGATGGTGCGGCGCAGCGGACGGGCACCCAGGATCGGGTCGTAGCCGCGCTTGGCCAGCAGCTTCTTGGCCTCGACGCTGAGCTCCAGGCCCATGTCCTTGTCCTTGAGCCGCTCGTCCACCTTGGCGATCATGAGGTCGACGATCTGGATGATGTCGTCCTCGGACAGCTGGTGGAACACCACGATGTCGTCGACACGGTTCAGGAACTCGGGGCGGAAGTGCTGCTTGAGCTCCTCGCCGACCTTCGCCTTCATCCGCTCGTACCCGGTCTGGGTGTCACCCGCGGCCGCGAAGCCGAGGTTGAAGCCCTTCGAGATGTCCCGGGTGCCGAGGTTGGTCGTCATGATGATGACGGTGTTCTTGAAGTCCACCACGCGGCCCTGGGAGTCGGTCAGGCGACCGTCCTCCAGGATCTGCAGCAGTGAGTTGAAGATGTCCGGGTGGGCCTTCTCGACCTCGTCGAAGAGGACGACCGAGAACGGCTTGCGGCGGACCTTCTCGGTCAGCTGGCCGCCCTCCTCGTAGCCGACGTAGCCGGGCGGGGAGCCGAACAGCCGGGAGACGGTGTGCTTCTCGGAGAACTCGGACATGTCGAGCGCGATCAGCGCGTCCTCGTCGCCGAACAGGAACTCCGCCAGCGTCTTGGACAGCTCGGTCTTACCGACACCGGACGGGCCGGCGAAGATGAACGAACCGCCGGGGCGCTTCGGGTCCTTGAGGCCCGCACGGGTGCGCCGGATGGCCTGGGAGAGCGCCTTGATGGCGTCCTTCTGGCCGATGACGCGCTTGTGCAGCTCGTCCTCCATGCGCAGCAGGCGGGACGTCTCCTCCTCGGTCAGCTTGAAGACCGGGATGCCGGTGGCGGTGGCCAGGACCTCGGCGATGAGCTCCTCGTTGACCTCCGCGACGACGTCCATGTCGCCGGCCTTCCATTCCTTCTCGCGCTTGGCCTTGGCCTGCAGGAGCTGCTTCTCGTCGTCGCGCAGGGACGCGGCCTTCTCGAAGTCCTGCGCGTCGATCGCGCTCTCCTTCTCGCGGCGCACGTCGGCGATCTTCTCGTCGAACTCGCGCAGGTCCGGCGGCGCGGTCATCCGGCGGATGCGCATCCGGGAGCCGGCCTCGTCGATCAGGTCGATCGCCTTGTCCGGCAGGAAGCGGTCCGAGATGTACCGGTCGGCCAGGGTGGCGGCGGCGACCAGGGCGGAGTCCGTGATGGAGACCCGGTGGTGGGCCTCGTAGCGGTCGCGCAGACCCTTGAGGATCTCGATGGTGTGGGGCAGCGAGGGCTCGGCGACCTGGATCGGCTGGAAGCGGCGCTCCAGCGCGGCGTCCTTCTCCAGGTGCTTGCGGTACTCGTCCAGGGTGGTGGCACCGATGGTCTGCAGCTCGCCGCGGGCCAGCATCGGCTTGAGGATGCTGGCGGCGTCGATGGCGCCCTCGGCGGCGCCCGCGCCGACCAGGGTGTGCAGCTCGTCGATGAACAGGATGATGTCGCCGCGGGTGCGGATCTCCTTGAGCACCTTCTTCAGGCGCTCCTCGAAGTCACCGCGGTAGCGCGAGCCGGCCACCAGGGCGCCCAGGTCCAGCGTGTAGAGCTGCTTGTCCTTGAGCGTCTCCGGGACCTCGCCCTTGACGATCGCCTGGGCCAGGCCCTCGACCACGGCGGTCTTGCCGACACCGGGCTCACCGATCAGCACCGGGTTGTTCTTGGTGCGGCGGGACAGCACCTGCATGACCCGCTCGATCTCCTTCTCGCGCCCGATGACCGGGTCGAGCTTGGCCTCGCGGGCGGCCTGGGTGAGGTTGCGGCCGAACTGGTCCAGGACCAGCGAGGTCGACGGGGTGCCCTCGGCGGGCCCGCCGGCCGTGGCCGACTCCTTGCCGCCGCCGGTCTGGTAGCCGGAGAGCAGCTGGATGACCTGCTGGCGCACCCGGTTGAGGTCGGCGCCCAGCTTCACCAGGACCTGGGCGGCGACGCCCTCGCCCTCGCGGATCAGACCGAGCAGGATGTGCTCGGTGCCGATGTAGTTGTGGCCGAGCTGGAGGGCCTCGCGGAGCGACAGCTCCAGGACCTTCTTCGCCCGGGGGGTGAAGGGAATGTGGCCGGACGGGGCCTGCTGGCCCTGGCCGATGATCTCCTCGACCTGCTGGCGAACGGCCTCAAGAGAAATCCCGAGGCTCTCCAGGGCCTTGGCGGCGACGCCCTCGCCCTCGTGGATCAGACCCAGGAGGATGTGCTCGGTGCCGATGTAGTTGTGGTTGAGCATCCGGGCTTCTTCCTGAGCCAGGACGACAACCCGCCGCGCGCGGTCGGTGAACCTCTCGAACATCGTTTATCGCTCCTCAGAGCGGTCGGGCAGTTCGGGGTCCGTCCCCGCCCTGTCCTTCCGCATGCTAGTCCCGCTCAGCGGCGCGGCCCACGGATTCACTCCCCGGTAGAGGAGCGAGATGCTGCGCGACCAGCCGACACCAATCCCAACCTGATGCTGGGAAACGGTGTTCCCACAGGTGGGCCGGATGCACCGGATTCCGCTACGCCATCGGCGAACACGTGCCGCCGGGGCGCGGCCGGAACCGTCCGTCCGGTCGCCCATACTGCCCCTGGACGGACCGAAGAACCCGTCCACCTGCATTCATACCCGGTATCGGGACGGTTCTCGCGCAGTTTCCGCGGTGGCGGTGTTCGCCTGGCGAGAAGTCCGGCCGCGGCGACGGTGGTTCGACGGCGGCCGGGGGCCGGGTACGCCGTCCCGGTGGTGTCCGCGCTACCGCTTCGCTCCTACAGCGTTGCACGGCCCGTGATTGTTCCGCCGCCCGAGCCCGCGCCCGGCAGGGCCCCCGGTACCGGTGGTGGCGCGGCCGTCCGGGCACGCGCCGCGGGGCGCGGAGGAGACCCCTCCGCGC
>NZ_JBHVFE010000694.1:0-3149 GCF_042801945.1 Kitasatospora sp. NPDC057542 | reverse complement strand
GCCGCGGTGTCCGCGCCGGGCAGCCGCCAGGTCCGCTCCAGAAGCCGGCGGGCGTGCGCGGAGGCCAGGAAGGCGGGCAGCGTGCCGTCCTCCCGGGCGAGCGCCGCCAGCCGGTACAGCCCGGGACCGAAGCCGGCTCGCTCCCCGGGCAGCACGAGTGCCCGCACCAGTTGTTCGTACGCTCCGGCGTACCGGCGTCTGCGCAGCGCGCCCGGCGCCCGGCCGTCCGGCCTGCGCCCCCACAGCGCCAGCTCGTACGCGCCGCGCCAGGCGGGCGACGGCCGCTCGGGCCCCGTGCCCTCCGGGCCGGTCAGCAGGTACAGCTCGAACCCGTGCTCCGGCAGGCCCTCGGCCAGCCGGTCGCACCAGCCTCCGGTGCCACGCTGGGGATGCGGACGGGCACCCTCGGTGAGCAGGGCAACGCGCACGGGAGACCTCCAGGGCAGAGCGGATTCGCTGGGCGGGATCGCGGACGGATCGACGGACGGCAGGACGGCCCGGGCAGTCGCCCGGGGCGCCCCCGCACGGCGGCGGGGACGGTCGGGACCGGGGAGTCCGGTCGGCCCGGGCCGGCGTCGCGGGTGCCTCCGTGCGGCCCGCCGGCGGCCCGGTCGCGGACGCGCCGCGTTCCGGTCCCCCGCCCGCTCCGGCGGTCGGGCCCGACCCGCCGGGCCCCTCGGCCGCGGCCACCCTCCGGCTCCTCCGGCGGCCGCGACTCCCCCACACCTGTTCGGTCCGACAGCAGAAAGGTAGGACCGGCCCGGGCCGATCCATCGGTCACATGCCTGCCTGCCACCTGATCGAGTGAACCGCCGTGACCTCGGCCCGAGCCGGGCCGTTACCGGGCGGCATGCGCGGTCGCCCGCGCGGCCCCGCACGGGCGCGCGCTCTGCCCGCCGCGGTGCGCGCTCAGCCCCCGGTGTGCGCGATCAGTTCCCGCACCGCCCGGGCGACCTCCTCGGGGTGCTCCGTCATCGCCACGTGCCCGGACTCCGGCAGCACCAGCAGCCGGGCGTCCGCGAAGGCCGCGCAGGCGCGGCGGGCCGAGCGGTAGGAGACCAGCTTGTCGCGCAGCCCGTAGACCAGCAGCACCGGTGCCTCGACCTGCTCGGCCTGCCGCCACAGCGCCTGGTCGCCGCGCTCGGTGTACGCCGAGACGATGCCGCGGGCCGAGCCGACCAGCGCCTGCATCGCGTGCGGCACCTCCAGCCGGCGTCGGTACTCGGCCACCGCACGGGCCCGGGTCGCCGGGCTCAGGCCGTCCGGGTCGCCGTAGACCAGCCGCAGCAGGTCCTCGGTGGCCGCCTCGACGTCGCGCCCGCCCGTGGACAGCCGGCGCAGCAGCGCGGGCACCCCGGGCACCGCGAGCAGACCGGTCGGCCAGGCGGAACGCTGCGGGGGCAGCTCGGGCAGGGCCGGGGAGACCAGGGTGAGGCTGCGCACCAGGTCCGGGCGCAGGGCCGCCAGCCGGACGGCGACCGCGCCGCCCAGCGAGTTGCCGAACAGGTGGACCGGGCCGCGGCCGGAGGCCTCCAGGTAGCCGATCACCGCGCGCACGTGTCCGGAGACGGTGAGGTTGCCGTCGGCGGGCGGGTCGGAGTGGCCGAAACCGGGCAGGTCCACGGCCTCGCCGTCGACCTGTCCGGAGAGCCGGCCCATCAGGGCCTCCCAGTTGGCGGCGGAGCCGCCGAGGCCGTGCACGAAGAGCCCGGGCTCACGCCCGTCGGCGGCGCCGTCGTCGGCGGGGCGGTGCACCGCGAGCACCGCACCGGGGACCTCGACCGTACGTACCTGCTGCTCAGCGCTGCTCATGGTGGACGATGGTAGTGAGCCCCGGTCGACCGCCCCGAGGTGGTCCGGCCGTCGGCCGCCTCCGTCACACCACTGCCGAGGCCGAGGTCAGCGCCGTATTGTGGGCTCCTGACAACCAGGCCGACCGTCTTTTCTCGCCTTCGCCGAACGCGGGCGCGGTTACCGAAAAGTAGAATCGGCCATCTTGCCAGCCGCGAACAGACCCGAAGTGAGGAGCGCCGTGACGGCCATCCAGGAGGCGCAGGAGCGCCCGCGCGGTGCCCGCCTGCCGCGAAGCGCCCGCCGTGAACAACTGCTCGGTGCCGCCCAGGAGGTGTTCGTCGCGCAGGGCTACCACGCGGCTGCCATGGACGACATCGCCGACCGCGCCGGGGTCAGCAAGCCGGTGCTCTACCAGCACTTCCCGGGGAAGCTGGAGCTCTACCTGGCGCTGCTGGACAAGCACTGCGACGCCCTCGTCGAGTCGACCCGCGAGGCTCTGTCGACGACCACCGACAACAAGCAGCGGGTGGCCAACACCATGGAGGCGTACTTCAACTACGTCTCCAGCGAGTCCGGCGCCTTCCGGCTGGTCTTCGAGTCGGACCTCACCAACGAGCCGGCCGTGCGCGAGCGGGTCGAGCGGGCCTCCGAGGCGAGCGCGACGCTGGTCAGCAAGGTGATCCAGGAGGACACCGACCTGCCCGAGGCGGAGTCCAAGCTGCTCGCCGCCGGGGTCTGCGGTCTGGCCCAGATCACCGCCCGGTACTGGCTCTCGCAGGGCCTGGAGATCCCCCGCGACGAGGCGGTGCGGCTGGTCGCCAGCCTGTCGTGGCGCGGGCTGAAGGGCTTCCCGATGCACTCGGGCGAGCAGCCCGGCGAGGGCGCTGCCCACCAGGGCTGATCCGCCGACCTTCGCCTGGCCGGTGATCCGGTGCTCTATGGTGAAGCCGTACGGCGCGGTCGCCGCGAACGCTTGTCCAGGCGGTCGGGTGGCCGTGCGTGGAGGCTGCAACCCCGGAGGGACGGAAGCCGTGGAGGTCAAGATCGGCGTGCAGAACGCGCCGCGCGAGATCGTGATCGAGAGCTCGCAGACTGCCGATGAGGTCCAGAGCGCGGTCGCGAAGGCGCTGGAGGGCTCGGAGAAGATCTTCGCGCTGTCCGACGAGCACGGCCGCCGCATCATCGTCCCGGCCGAGCGCCTGGCGTACGTGGAGATCGGCGAGCAGGCCGCCCGCAAGGTCGGCTTCGGCACCTCCTGAGGCGCCGCCGCACAGAGGATCGTCCGGTGCCCCGTTCCCGCGAGGGAGCGGGGCACCGCCGCGTGTACGGCCGGGCGGGACAGGGTACGGCGGGGG
>NZ_JBHVFE010000693.1:0-3264 GCF_042801945.1 Kitasatospora sp. NPDC057542 | reverse complement strand
GCCCCCGACCGGCGCCGTGCGGGCGGGGGCCGGTGGTTCCCGACGCGCGCTCAGAGGTCCGTCGGGCGGGGCAGCGCGCCGCGGGCACCGAGGCCGGTGACGGCGAAGGCCCCGGCGGCGACGGCGGTGGCGGCCGCGTCGGGCAGTCCGGCGCCGCGGGCGAGTCCGGCGGCGAGGGCGCCGCAGAAGACGTCGCCGGCACCGGTGGTGTCGACCACCCGGACGGCAGGGGCGGGCAGGCGGGTCGGTGTTCCGTCCACGACGACCAGCGCGCCCTCTCCTCCGAGGGTGACCACGGCGCCTTCGGCGCGCCCGGCCAGGGCCCGGGCGGCCTCGGTGACGTCGGCGGCACCGGTGAGCTGGCGGGCCTCGACGGCGTTCGCGACGATCAGCGGGCGGCGTCCGGTGGGGCCGGCTCCCGGCAGGGTGCCGGCGGGGGCGGCGTTGTGCAGCCAGCGGGTGCCGCCCGAGCGGCCCGCGGCGGGCAGGGCGGCGGCGGTCGCGCGGATGCACTCTTCGGGGACCTCGTTGCTGGTCAGGACCACGTCGACGGGGAGCAGGTGGAGGCGGGTGAGCGCGGCCGTGACCTCCTCCGGGGTGAGGTGGGCATTGGCGCCGGGGACGACGACGATGCTGTTCTCGCCGGACGGGTCGACCATGACGATCGCCTGACCGGTGGGCGCCTCCGGATGGGTGAGAACGGCGCCCGTCTCGACCTGCGCGCCGTGCAGATCGGCACGTGCCGCCTCGCCCTCGGCGTCCCGCCCGACCTTGGCGACCAGGTGCGTCGTCGCCCCTATCAGGGCAGCCGCCACCGCCTGGTTGGCCCCCTTGCCGCCGAAGCCCCGGGTGGCGGCGGTGGCGAGGACGGTCTCGCCGGGGGAGGGGAGCACGGGGCAGCGGAGGATGTGGTCGGTGTTCACTGAGCCGATGACGACCACGCGGCCGACGGGGAGCAGCTTCATCGTTCCTCTGTACGCGGCGGGGCGCGGGCGGCGCAAGCAGGCGGCCGGTGACGATCGGTGACGGGGGAGCGCAGAGTGAGCACGGGGCGTGCACGCGGGCGTGCGGAGCGTACGAGTGGGGCGTGCATGGCAGGTCGACCCATCGGGCGCCCTGTGCCCTAGCAGTGGTGAAGGGGTGCAATTTTGATGTAGACCGGTCTGCATATTTCTGTGCGCGGGTGCCTGACCTGGGCACATGCTGCTGTCACGGGGCAGGCCTGGGCGTGCGGGCGGGCGCGTCGGGGAGGCATGGGGAGCGGCATGGCGCGGGTACCACCACGGGTGGCGCTGGTTCGGCTGACGGGGGCGCTGCCCGGTGCGAACGGCATCGGGGGAAGTCGAGGGCAGGGGACGTTGTGATCGTCTGGGTCAATGGCACATTCGGGGCGGGCAAGACGAGCGCCTGCCGCGAGCTGGTGGAACTGCTGCCCGGGAGCGTGCTCTTCGATCCCGAGCTGGTGGGCTTCGGCCTGCGCCGGATGCTCCCGGCCGACCGGCTGGCGGCGGTGTCCGACTTCCAGGACCTGGCGGCCTGGCGCCGGCTCGTCCCCGAGACGGCGGCGGCGCTGCTCGGTGAGGTCGGGGGCCCGCTGGTGGTCCCGATGACCTTGCTCAGAGAGGACTACCGGGACGAGATCTTCGGCGACCTGGCCTCGCACGGGATCGCGGTGCACCACTTCGTGCTGGACCCTGAAGAAACGATCCTGCGTGACCGCATAGCCCACCGCGAGGCGTGTCCCGGCGATCCGGAGGGCAGCGAGCGGGTCCGCGACTGGTGCCTCGAACACCTGCCGCGCTACCGTGCCGCCCGCCGCTGGCTGGTCGGTGACGCCCGGCTGATCGACACCAGTGAGCTCTCCCCCCGGGAGACCGCGCACCGGATCGCCGAACTGGTCCGGGTCGGCGCCGCCCGCTGCCCGATCGTCCAGACCCCGGACCCGACCGGGGACACCGTGGCCTCCGCCGTCCTGTTCTTCGACGAGCAGGACCGCGTGCTGCTGGTCGACCCCGTCTACAAGCCCGACTGGGACTTCCCCGGCGGCGTGGTCGAACGCGGCGAGGCCCCCACCGACGCCGCCCTGCGTGAGACCGCCGAGGAGCTGGGCTTGCGCCTGGACCCGTCCACGCTGCGCCTGCTCGCCGTCGACTGGGAACCGCGCACCGGTCCTCGCCGCGGCGGCCTGCGGCTGATGTACGACGGCGGGCTGCTGAACGCGGAGGGCCGGCAGAACCTGCTGCTCCAGCAGGAGGAGCTGCGCAGCTGGCGCTTCGTCACCCTGGAGGAGGCCGGCGAACTGCTGCCCCCGGGCCGCTACCGGCGGCTGGCGGCCGCGCTGGACGCGCGGCGGAGCGGCGAGCTGCGGTACCTGGAGGCGGGGAGCCGGGTGGCCGTCGGGCTGGCGAGCGCGGCGGACGCGGCGTAGCGGCCGGTCGGCGCGGGGCCGGGGCGGCCGGTACGGCCGCGCAGCGGCTCGTGGGGGCCTCCCGGTGCGCGGCGCCGCGGCCGCCGGCGGGAGGATGGAGGCATGCCGTTCACGCTGAGCCATCCCGCCGCCGTCCTGCCCCTGCTGCGCGCTTCCGGGGTGCGCGGGCCGCTGGTGGCGTCGGCGCTGGTCGCCGGGTCGATGGCGCCGGACGTGCCGTTCTTCGCCGAGTCCCTGTTGCCCGGGGTGTACGGCCACGGAGGGCTGACACACCGCTGGTGGGCGGTGCCGACGCTGGACGTGGCGATCGCCGTTGCGCTGGTGGCCGGCTGGCACGGGCTGCTGCGCGGGCCGATGGTGGCGCTGCTGCCCGGGCGCTGGGCGGGCGGCGCCGAGGCGTTGACCGCCCGCCGGGCCGGAGGCACCGGTGGGGCCGGCGGCGCGGCGTGGTTCGCGGCCTCGGCGGCGATCGGCGCGGCCACCCACGTCGGCTGGGACGCGTTCACCCACGGGGACGGGCTGGGGGTGCGGCTGCTGCCCGTACTGGACCGGCCGGTGGCCGGGGTCCCGCTGTACGAGGCGCTGCAGTACGGCAGTTCGGCGCTCGCCCTGGCGGCGCTGGGCGGTTGGGCGGCGCGTGCGGTGCGGGCCGTCGAGCCGGTGCGGCCGGCCGTGCGGCTCGTGCCCCGGGCCCGGCGGGCGGCCGTCGCGGCGCTGGGCGCGGCGACGGCGGCCGGGGTGCTGCACCGGCTCAGCCCGCTGCGGCGGAACCTGGTGCCGGAGGTCTGTTTCGGCGCCGGGGCCGGGCTCGCGGTGGGCGCGGTCGGGTACGCGGC
>NZ_JBHVFE010000692.1:0-3267 GCF_042801945.1 Kitasatospora sp. NPDC057542 | reverse complement strand
CTCCCGAGGTGCGGGAGGGGGCGGCGGCACGGCACGTCCTGCGAGGAGGCAGTCCGTTGCGGCAGTCTTACAGCGCCGAGAACACCGGCAGGTAGCCGCCGGAGTGGCCGGACGCCTTCGGGTGGTAGCTCTCGTCGACCGGCAGGGTGGTGCTGTTCAGCCAGGTGGTCAGCGAGCCGCAGATCTCGTGCTCGGTGAAGATGCTGCGGACGTCACCGAAGGCGAAGCCGGCGTTCGCGGCCCGCTTGGCGAGGACGCTGTCCAGGGTGTCGGCGGCACCGTTGATGGCGGCGCGCTTGGTGTCACCGATGCCGAAGATGCAGCTGCCACCGACCTTGTAGATGTGCGGGTAACCCAGCACCACGACGTGGGCGTTCGGGGCCTTGGCCTTGATCGCCGAGTACACCTTGTCCAGCTGGGCGGGCAGGGTGGTGGTGGCGTAGTTCTTGGCCACGTTGACGGCGTCGATGCACTCCTGGTCCCCGTCGAGGACACAGGTCTGCATGGTGTCGGCGAATCCGGCGTCGTTGCCGCCGACCGAGATGCTGACCAGCGTGGTGCTGGCGTCGAGGGCGGAGATCTGGTTGTTCAGGATGTCGCCGGTCTTGGCGCCCGAACAGGCGACGAACTTGAAGGAGGACGGCGCGTGCGCGTTCTTCCACAGGTACGGGTACGCGTTGGTGCTGCGCTTGCAGCTGCCGCTGTCGCTCAGGTAACTGCCGGCACCGACACCGGAGGAGTACGAGTCGCCGAGGGCCACGTAGTTGACGCCGGCCGCATTCGCGGACGAGGCGGCGAAGAGCGTCGTCATGGTGAGACCTGCCGCTATGGCAGCGATGGACAGAGCGCGGACGGGGCGGATCATCATGCCTCCAGGGGAACGGCGTGGCGCGGGTCACAGAAGTGATACCAGGCGGTAGCCGAACCTGGAAGGAGTCATGCCAAGGATATTGACGGTGTGTCTGATAGCTCAGAGATGAACTGCCGCCGACAATCCGTGATTTCACGCTGGTCAGAGCGGGTGCACCGCGACGCGCGTAGCGCAGCGCGCGTAGACCGGCAACTTGCGGAAGTTCCGTGCAGGACCAGCCGGCGAATTGCCGCCCGGCCATCGTCGGGCCGGATTCGAAAGGAGTGTCAGCGGGTGCAGGGGGGGCGGATGATGTGCCTCAAGGCACGTCGGAAGGTGGGCCAGAAGGGGCATCAACGGCACCGTCGGAATTCGCCGCCGCGGCCGGCCGGACCGTGCGACGGACGCGACCGGCAGTCAGGACGACGTGCCGGGGGCAGCGCGCCGGGAGGTCGCTCGGGAGTACGGCACCGCGCCCCGTCAGCCCTGCGCGCGGGGGCGGCCACCACCGGGGTGCACGGCCCCCTGGTACACGATGCCCGGGGAGACCGTGCAGCCCTCGACCGGCAGCTCCTCGATCGCCTCGTTCGCGGCCGCGGGCACACCGAGCCAGCGGGCGGCGGTGGCGACGGCCGCCCGGGCCTGGCGCAGCCCGGGCGCGCCCCAACCGAGCAGTTCGACGGCGAGGCCCGGCGCGACCAGTAGCCGCCGGTAGTGCCGACCCGAGGCCGGGTCGGCCGCGCTCGGGCCGACCGCCCGCAGCGCCGCCGCCATCCGGACCCGCGCGCACTCGTGCCCGCCGTTCGCCGATCCGACCCGGTCGTAGAGGTAGCCGAGGTAGTACGGCCGGCCGATCAGGGCCTGCGCCTCCTCGGCCGACTCCCGGGCCAGGGCGGCCGACGGGTCCCCGTCGTCCTCCGGTTCCAGTGAGCCGCCGGGTAGCGAGCAGATCCCGTCCCTCGGGTTCACCAGCGTCAGCACCCGCCCGTCCGGCGCGAACAGCCACCCCCAGGACTGCTTGACCGGCAGCCCCTCCGGCACCTGCTCGCCCGGCCGCCACGGCCAGCCCGCCGTGGGGCGCCGCCGCACCTTCCCGAGCAGCTCGGCGATCTCCGCGCTGTACTCGATCGGGCTCATGATCTCGCCCCGCGGCGCTCGGCGGGGGCGCTCGCCCACGCGCACCCCCTGGCGCCGAGCTCGCTCCGCTCGCTCATCCGTCCCCCTCTCGCTGTCGGGCTTCGCCGGACCGGCGGTGCGCGAGGAGGACCTGCATGGCGCGGTACGGGGCGGAGCGGCCGGAACGACGGCGTGGGGCACCGCACGCTCCTGCTGTTGATCTTCTCCGAATCTTCCCCGAACAGGCGGTCGATGAACAGCCCCCAGCGCCGCATGGTGGATGCGGAGACGGTGAACGTGGTGATCACCCCAGCGGCCCGCCCCCTTCCCCGTGACCCCGGAAGCCGGGCAGCGGGAACCCGGGCAGCGGGTCCACCCCGGGCGGGAAGGGCAGCCCGCGCGCGGCGTCGTCGGCCAGCTCGTCGAACACCTCGTGCGCGGTCATCGGCCGCAGCCGCCCGCCGGCCAGCGCCCAGCCGCGCACCGGCGGCCGGGGCCGGGCCTCGGTGGGCGGGGAGTCGGAGGGACCGCCCGCCGGGGCGGACCCGTCTTCGGTCCGGCCGTCGGCCCGTACGCCCACCGACGGATCGCCGTGCAGCAGCAGCGCCCCCGCCCCGCCCAGCGCGACGCCCGCCGCGAGCGTGACGCAGAACGCCTCGGCGTCCCGCCCGGCGGGGTACAGCTGCCCCTCCTCCACGCAGACGTCCACCGCCGAGGTGAGCTCCTCGCCGTCCTCGGGCCCGTGGCAGCGCAGTGTCAGCAGGTGGCACCCCTCCCCCGCGCCCTCGGCCAGCGCCAGGTAGACCGAGGTCACGTACCGCATCACGGCCGCCATCCGGAACTGCCCGGCCGGGTCGTCGCCGACGGCGCCCAGCAGGACCGCGCAGGCCACGGACATCCGCACCCGCGCCCGGTGGTCGTCCAACAACACCGGGACCAGCTCGGCCAGCCGCTCCCCCGCGTACACGAAGGGCTCCCCGGCCAGCTCCGGATCACCCGCGTACGCGACCCGGGCGGCGGGCATCCGGGGATCGAGGCCGAGCGCCTCGCAGTAGTCCTCGAAGTCGGCCACCTCCAGGACCCGCAGGTGCACCTCCAGCCCCTGCCGGTGCAGGGCCGTCAGCTGCTCCTCGGCCCGCCGCAGGTACGCCTGGTGCCCGAGCCCGCCGAACAGCCCGTACCGCGCCAGACCGGCGAAGTCCCCGGCGTCGACGGCCAGCGCCACCGCCACGGGCTGGGGCGGCGGCGCGCCCCGGACCCGCCCGGCGCGCCCGGCCGCCCGCGCACCGCCTCCTCCTGCC
>NZ_JBHVFE010000691.1:0-3280 GCF_042801945.1 Kitasatospora sp. NPDC057542 | reverse complement strand
GGTCCCGGGGGCACGGGCCCGGGGTCTGTCGGCTCTGTGCGGGGTACGTCACAACCCGGTGATGAGCGCGATCCGGAAGCCCGTTCGTCTCATTCCGGCCAGGCCCCGCCCGCTACGCTGACCGTATGACGAGCGAGGAGCAGCCCACCCCCAGCGCCGCCCCGGCCGCCAGAGCCTGGGCGTCCGACCTGCCCGAGGTCGCGCCCGCCGGGACCCCGGTGGACCGGGCCCGGGCGCTGCTGCGGACACGTGCCTACCGGCGCCTGTGGACCACCCAGTTGATCGGCGGCACCGCCGACCGGCTCGGCCTGCTGGTGCTGCTCGCGCTCACCGTGATCGCCGCCGCCCAGGGGGGCCGGTTCGGCAGCCTGCCACGCAGTCTCGCCTTCGCCCTCGCCGCGGTCCTCGCCGTCCGGGTACTGGCCACCGGGCTGGTCGGCGTCGCCCTGCTCGGCCCGGTGCACCGGCTGGTCGCGGGCCGGCTGGACCGGCGCTGGACGCTGTTCGGCGCCGACGTGCTGCGTGCCCTGCTGATCGGCCTCGCACCCTGGTGGAGCGTCTGGCTGGGCTCCGCCGCCAAGCCCTCCGGGGCCGCCGCCTACGTCCTGCTCGCCACCGTGTTCGTGACCGGTGCCGCCGAGCGGGTCTGGGGGATCACCAGGGCCGCCGCCGTCCCGGGCCTGCTGCCGCCGGCCAACCGGTACCTACCGGTCGCCGAGCAGCGTCCGGCCGCTGCCAACCTGGAGAGCGTCCGGGCCATCGACTGCTTCACCGGCTGGGTGACCGTGCCGCTCGGCGCCGTCGGCCTGGTGGCCTTCACCCTGCTCAACAACATCGGCGCGGCCCTCGGCTCCGACTGGCTCCGCGCTCACCAGCTCACCTTCGCGGCGCTCGGTGCGGCCGGGCTGTTCGCCGCCTCGGCGGTCCGCGGCTACCTCCAGCAGCTGCCCGGGGGCCCGGTGTCCGTCACCCCCGTCTCCCCGCTGCGGGGCCTGCGAGCCCCGACCGACGCTTCCCCCGGCCCCGCGCTGAGCAAGGGCCGCACCGGCAGTGCCCCGTACTTCACCTTCGCCGTCGCGGCCGGCTACGCCGCGATGGCGGGCGTCGCCGCGCTCGCGCTGCTCACCGCCGCCGAGCACCGCGCCGGGCCGATCGGCTACGGCCTGCTGGTGCTCGCCGCCACCGGGGCGCCCGCCCTGGGCGCCCGGCTCACCCGGGCCACGCTGCCCTCGCTGTCCCGTCGCCGACTGCTCGCGCTGGCGCTGCTCACCCAGGGCGTCGCGCTGATCCTGGCCGGGCTGGTGCTGGACTTCGTGCTGGTCCTGCTGCTCACCGTGCTGGCCGGCCTGGCCGCCGGGATCGTGGTCTCGGCCGGGCGCACCCTGCTCGCCCAGGAGGTCGAGGAGGCGCGGCTGCCGAAGGTCACCGAGCACCTGTTCGCGGTGCTCCGGGCCGTGGTCGCCGCCGCGCTGGTCGCCGTCCCGCTGATCGCCGCCGCCTACGGGGACGTGGAGTACGGCACCGTCGAGCCCGGCTCCTTCACCTTCATCCACGGTGGCGCGGCCCTGGCCGTCGCCACCTCCGGGCTGCTCACGCTGGTGCTCGCCGCCGTCGTGCTGCTGCGTACCGACGACCGGCGCGGCACCGCGCCGTTCGTCCGGGACCTGGTGGACTCGGTGCGCGGTTCGAGCGGCCCGGTGCCTCACCGGGGCGCGGGCACCGGCTTCTTCATCGCCCTGGAGGGCGGCGACGGCGCCGGCAAGTCCACCCAGGCCCAGGCACTCGCCGAGTGGATCCGCGGCAAGGGGCACGAGGTCGTGCTCACCCGCGAGCCCGGCGGCAGCCCGGTCGGCCAGCGGCTGCGCGGCCTCGTCCTGGACGTCGGCAACACCGGCCTGTCCCACCGCGCCGAGGCGCTGATCTACGCCGCGGACCGCGCCGAGCACGTCGAGAACGTCATCCGGCCGGCCCTCGCCCGCGGCGCCGTGGTGATCACCGACCGGTACATGGACTCCTCCATCGCCTACCAGGGCGCCGGGCGCGACCTGGCCGCGACCGAGGTCGCCCGGATCTCCCGCTGGGCCACCGGCGGGCTGCTGCCCGACCTGACCGTCGTCCTGGACGTCGACCCGACCAGGGCCCGTGAGCGCTTCACCGAGGCGCTGGACCGGCTGGAGTCCGAGCCCACCGAGTTCCACCAGCGGGTCCGGGCCGGCTTCCTCGCACTCGCCGCCGCCGACCCGGCGCGCTACCTGGTCGTGGACGGCAGTCAGGCCCCCGGCTTCGTCACCACCGCCATCCGGCACCGGCTCGACCGCGAGCTGCCGCTCTCCGAGCAGGAGAAGGCCGCCCGCGCCGAACAGGAGCGGCTGGCCAAGGAGGAGGCCGAGCGCCGCGCCGCCGAGGAGGCCCGCAAGAAGGCCGAGGCGGAGGCCGCCGAGCGCAAGCGGCAGGAACTGCTGGCGCAGCTGCGGGCCGAGCAGGCGGAGAAGGAACGGCTGGCCAAGGAGGAGGCCGAGCGGGCCGCCGCCGAGGCTCGGCGCAAGGCCGAGGAGGAGGCGCGCCGCCGGGCGGAGGAGGAGGCCAGGCGCCGCGCCGAGGAGGAGGCCGAGCTCCGGGCCGCCGCCGAGGCCCGGCTGGCCGCGGAGGCCGCCGAGCGCAAGCGGATCGCCGACGAGGCGGCCGCCCAGGCCGAGATCCAGCGGCAGCGCGAGCTCGCCCGCGAGGAGCAGCGTCGCCGGGCGGAGGAGGCGCTCCAGCGGGCCGAGGAGGCACGGCTGGCGCAGGCCGCCGCGCTCGCGGCCGCGGCTGCGGCGGCGGAGTCGGCGGAGGGCCGGGCGGAGGGCCGGCCGGGCCCGGGTTCCGGAACGGTGGCCGGGGATGACGAGACCACGGAGCTGAGGGTGCCCCGGGACACGCCGAAGGATGCTCCGCAGGACGCGTCGCAGGCGTCGGCACAGCCGTCGTCGGGCGGACTCGGGGACGAGGCGACGCGCGAGCTGTCGCCGCGGGACCGGCAGGCGGCCGTCCGGGCGGCGGAGGCCGTCGAGGCGCGCAAGGCTGCCGAGGCGCGCCGGGCCGCCGGGGCGGTCGACGAGACCGCCAAGCTGCCGGTGGTGCCGGCCTCGGCGGTGGACGAGACGGCCGTGCTGCCGAAGGTTCCGGCGGAGGCCGACCGCACCGAGGTGCTGCCGCGGATCGAGCCGGGACGTGCCGCGGGCCGCACCGAAGGCCACCCTGAGGGCCGGCCGGCGCAGGAGCCGCGGCGTGCGGAGCCTGT
>NZ_JBHVFE010000690.1:0-3280 GCF_042801945.1 Kitasatospora sp. NPDC057542 | reverse complement strand
CCCCGGGCGGTCTCCCGCTCCGCCCGGGGGCCTTCGCGTCGCCCGGGATCACCCGGCCGCGCCCGCCTTCGCGGGTGCGTCGGCCGACGCCGGCTCCCCGGTTGCCCCCCGCTGCGGGCGGGCCAGGCAGGCGACCGCCGTGGCCACCGCCGCCAGCAGCGCGCCGCCCGCGGCCGTGCCGTGCAGCCCGCCGGTGACCGCCGCCCCGACGGCGTCGCGGACCTCGGCCGGGAGCTCGGCGAGGGCGGACGGGGTCAGACCGCCGCCACCGGTGAGACGGCCGGCGTCGGCGGCCCCGAGGCGCTCCGCGAGCGAGCCGGTGAGCCGCGCCGAGTAGACCGCGCCGAGCACGGCCATGCCCAGCGAACCGCCGATGCTGCGCAGCAGGGTGACCACGCCCATCGCCGCGCCCATGTCCTGGGGCGGGACGGTGCCCATCGAGGTCAGCAGGGTGCTCTGGGTCAGCAGGCCGATCCCGACCCCGGCGACCGCGGTGAGCGCGGAGGCGAGGGCCACCGGCGTACCGGGGCCGAGGAGCAGCAGCAGCGCGGAGCCGGCCAGGGCCAGCGCGCCGCCCAGCAGCGGGTAGCGCCGCTCGCCGCCGGGTCGGCCCATCAGCCGCGCCGTCACCAGCTGGGTGCCCATCATGCCGAGCATCAGCGGCAGCAGGAGCAGGCCGCCGACGGTGGGCGAGGCGCCCTGGACGAACTGGAAGTACTGCGGCAGGTAGCCGATCAGGGCGAGCATGATCGCACCGGACAGGAAGCCGAGCACCTGGGCGACGGTGAAGTTGCGCACGCGGAACAGCGCGGGCGGGATCAGTGGCCCGGGGGCGCGCAGTTCGGTCCGGACGAACCCGGCCAGCGCGACCACCGCGACGGCCGCCGCGCCGAGGAGCTGCGGGGAGGTCCAGGAGTAGGCGACGCCGCCCCAGGTGCCGACCAGGGTGAGCGCGGTGATGCCGGTGGTCAGCAGGGCGACCCCGGCCCAGTCGAACGGGGCGCGCACCCGCTCGGTGCGCAGTCGCACCCCGACGCCGACCGCGAACAGGGCGAACAGCCCGATCGGCAGGTTGACGTAGAAGGCCCAGCGCCAGCTGAGGCGTTCGGTGAGGAGGCCGCCGAGCAGCGGTCCGCCGACGAAGGCGATCGGCATCAGCACGCCGATCACCGACTGCACCCGGGCCCGGTCGTCGGCCGGGACGAGCACCCCGATCACGGAGAGCGCGCCGACCATCAGCCCGCCCGCGCCGATTCCCTGGAGCCCCCGGAAGGCGACCAGCTGCGCCATGTCCTGGGCGAGCCCGGAGAGCACCGAGCCCACGAGGAACACCACCACCGCCCACTGGTAGGCGCCCTTGCGCCCGTACAGGTCGCCCAGCCGGCCCCAGAGCGGGGTAGTGGCGGCGGAGGTCAGCAGGTAGGCGGTGAGGGCCCAGGAGAGGTGCTCCAGCCCGCCGAGGTCGCCGACGACGGTGGGCAGCGCCGTGCTGATGATCTCCCCGTCGAGGGCCGCGAGGAAGATGCCGAGCATCAGCCCGACCACGCCGAGCAGCGGCGGTTTGGGGCGGTCCCCGGCCGGTTCCACGACCATGCTCCTTCCCCCTTCCGCGCTCAGGCCGCGAACGGGCGGGTCTGCCGGGCGTCCCGCAAGGCCTGTGCCCACCAGGTGAGCTGGTCGAGCATGGTCTTGGCGGCGGCGTCGGCGGCCGGGTCGATCGCCTTGCCGTCGGTGTCGAAGCACTGCGCGGCGCCGTGGAAGCTGACCGTGTTGCGGATCGTCGCGGCGTTCAGCTCCGCCATCACCACCCGGAGCTGCTCGACGGCCCGCAGGCCCCCGGACAGACCGCCGTACGAGACGAAGCCGACCGGCTTGCCGTGCCACTGCCGGTTGTGCCAGTCGATGGCGTTCTTCAGCGGGGCCGGAAAGCTGTGGTTGTACTCGGGCGTGACGAACACGAAGGCGTCGGCCGCCTCCAGCCGGGGCGACACCGCGGCCAGCAACTCGGCGTCACCCGGGGGCAGTTCGCCGCCGAAGGACGGGAAGGTGGTGGGCAGCGGGGTCTCCACCAGGTCGATCCGGTCGGCGGTCAGGTCGCCGCGGGCCTCCAGGTGGCCGAGCAGCCAGTCGGTGACCACCGGACCGAAGCGGCCTTCGCGGGTGCTGCCGACGAGGACGGCGACCTTCAGGTTCTGCTCCGCGGCCTTCTGCTCCACTGCCTTCTGCTCCGTGGACTTCTGCTCCGTGGACATGGGAATCCCCCTCCGGGACGGCTGGTGTGTACGGCGTATCCGCTGCGGATACAACGTACACATCGACGCGTACGCCGTCCACTACCGATACGCCGTACACGGCAACTGCTAGGCTGCGAAGCACCCCAGTCGGAAGGAGCCCGCCCCATGCCCGCTCAGCAGGCCCCCACCGGGGACACCCCCGCAGGCGACGACAAGCCCCAGATCTCGCTCTGGGAGCGCCTGGACCGCCCGGCCCCCGCGCCGCGCACCACCCTGACCCCGCACCGGATCGCCGAGGCCGCGGTCGCCATCGCGGACGCCGAGGGCCTGGACGCCGTCACGATGCGCCGACTGGCCGGCGAGCTCGGCGTCGCCCCGATGGCCGCCTACCGGTACGTCTCCGGCAAGGACGAACTCATCGAGCTGATGGTCGACCACGTGTACGGCCAGCTGCCGCTGGACGCACCCTCCGAGGGCTGGCGGGACACCATGCGCGGCCTGGCCGTCCACCTGCGAGCAATGCATCTGGCCCACCCGTGGACCGTCCGGGCGGCCACCCCGTTCTCCCTCAGCCCCAACCAACTGGCCGTCCCCGAGCGCGCGTTCGCCGCCCTGGCCGAGCACGGCCTGGACGCCGACACCACCATGGCGGTGTTCCGCACCGTCACCGGCTACGTCCACGGCTCGGTCGCCGCCGAGGTCACCCTGGAGACCCTCCGCCGCGAGCGCGGCTGGTCCGACGGCGACCAGACCCGGGCCGGCCTCGCCTCCCGGATGAGCTGGCTGATGGGCACCGGCCGCTACCCCAGCTACCAGCGCTACCTCCACGAGGCCACCCGCAAGGACGACCCCGACTGGCAGTTCGCAACCGGCCTCGACTGCGTCCTCGACGGCATCGCCGCCCACTTCGGCCTCTGACCGGTACGCCTGCGCGGGAAGTCGGCCGGTCCGACTTCCCGCACACCCACTTCACGCGCGCACGTGTCGCCCGCTCGGCGCACGGGGCTGGCGGCTTCCCCGACGGGCGGAGAGGTTGTGTCCGGGGC
>NZ_JBHVFE010000689.1:0-3283 GCF_042801945.1 Kitasatospora sp. NPDC057542 | reverse complement strand
GTCCTCGCCCGGCGCAGCGTCAGCGATCCGACAGAGATCGCCTACTACGTCTGCTATGGCCCGGCCGGCACGCGGCTGACGGACCTGGCCAAGGTCGCCGGGGCGAGGTGGCAGGTGGAGGAGTGCTTCCAGGTCGCGAAGAACGAGTGCGGCCTGGACCACTACCAGGTCCGCCGCTACCAGGCCTGGTACCGGCACATCACCCTGTCCATGGCCGCACTCGCCGCCCTGACCGCCATCCGCGCACACGAGCTGTCAAAGGAGGCTCCCGATCCGGCCACGACGGCCTGATACCCCTGTCCGTCGCGGAGATCCGCCGACTCATCGGCCTGCTCCTCCGTCCGCGTCACCTCACCGCCGCCCATCATCTGCGTTGGTCGTACTGGCGGCGGCGAAGCCAGACCCGGGCCCGTCACAGCCACTACAAACGCCGAGGCCACACTCCATAACTGCGGTTGCAGTACTAAGTGGTCGGCTCCGCAAGTCCTTCGGGGGTTGATCACGCGCCGAGACGGAACGAGGATGCTTCCTGGTGATCGGCGGTGTGTCGGTCGAGTCTGGCCAGCAGATCGTCCAGGTCGGAGGTGGTGAACTTCCACTGGAATGGCTGTGCTGTGGCGTTGTAGCGGTCTTCGAAGGCTCGGAGCCGGTCCCCGACCTGGGTCAGGTCGGTGAAGTCGTTGGGCGAGACGACCTTGCGCTGGACGACGGAGAAGTAGATCTCCACTTGGTTCAACCATGAAGCGTGGATGGGAGTGTGGACCATGACGGCGTTGGGGAAGGCGGCGGTCAGCCGGTCGGCGGCCTTCCGCCCTCGATGGGAGGAGCCGTTGTCGACGATCCAGAACACGCGTTTCGCGCTGGCGTAGGGCTCCTTGGTCATGACCTGGGTGACCAGGTTCATGAACGGGTCGATGCCGGTGCGAGGTTCGGTGCGGCCGGACACCTTGGCGGCGTGGACGTCGTAGGCGGCCAGGTAGGCCAGGGCGCCGCCGCGTCCGTAGGTGTGGTTGACGCGCATCGCTCTCGCCTGTCCGGGGGCGAGGGTGGGATGGCAGCGGCAGCGGGCCTGGATGGAGGTCTTCTCGTCCGCACTGATGACGTACTCGTCGGGGCCGAGCGGCTGGCCTTGCCAGGTGCGGGCGTACAGGTCCAGCACGCGTTCGGCCTTGGCGCGGAAGTCGGGGGCGGTGATGAAGATCCAGGACTGGTGCTGCCAGGGCTTGATCGCGTCGTCGTTGAGCCAGCGGCGCACGGTGGAGGCGGAGATCGAGCCGGCGATCGCCCGGGCGACGGCCTCGCCGGCCAGTTCGGGGCATGACCAGCGTGCGAGTGGCACGCCGGTCTCGGCGGGCAGCTGACAGGCCAGGGCCTTGACCTGGGCCGCCTGCAGCGTGGTGAACGACGGCGGCCGCCCTGACCGCTCGCGGTCGGTCAGACCACCGAGGCCGTGCTCGGCGAACCGGCCGCGCCAGCAGCGGACCGTGTCCAGGTGCAGGCCGGTCTCGCGGGCGATGCGCGCGTTGGAGCGTCCGCGTGCGGCATGCAGCACCACCTGCGCGCGCATCCGTAACCGGTGCTCGGTCTTGTGGCCGTAGGCCATCTTCTTCAGTCGCTCGCGCTCGGCGGTGCGCAAGGCTATGGGGCGGGCGGCGGCAACGGGCAAGGCAGGCAGGCCGATCGGGAGAAGTGGATCACGACAGGCCGAAGCCTGCCGTATCCGAGGACCGGCCTGTCGGGCAGGATGGGCGCCATGCCCACGCCTTCGGAACACACCCGGCTCTCACTGGAGGCGCGCCTCGGTGAGCACGCCCGCACCGCCTGGCCGCAGCTGGAGCAGCTGCACGTCCGCCACCGCGGAGCCTTCGCCTACGTGGAGGCCGAACTGGCCGACGGCGAACGGGCCAAGCTGATGCGCCTGTGCTACACCGGCGCCGTCGGCAGGTGGGGCTTCGCCCTCTACTACGCCAGCAGCGATCGCTACGAGGACTCCCTGCTGGCCACCGGCAGCCCCACGGGCACCGCCGCAGACGCACTCGACCACGCCTGCCGGCTCCACCTTGCCGCCCCCGACATCTGACCAGACGCCAGCCACAGCACCACCTCCGCCGTCAACCCCCGAAGGACTTGCGGAGCCGACCACTAAGCGTCGGGGCGGACACCTTGGTCGCTGCCGTATCAGTTGACGGATCGCCAGGAACATAGGCGTGGAAGGCCTTGCTGGTCGAGGTAGCCCTGCAAGGCTGTCGGTGGTCGTGGAGGGCCCGCTTTCGCCGAGAGGCCGCTGGCTGAGGCGTTCGACGTGCGTCGAACGCTTCGACGAAAGCCGACCTCCGACAGACACGGCGCCGTCCTGCTGTCAGAGAGGGGTGGATGGGGGCGGGATGCGGGCCAGGAGTTCGTGGGCGGCCCGGGTCAGATGTGCGGGAACGTCGTCCGGGTACGCGGCGCCGACGGGGTCCATGAGCGCCACCATCGCATCGACCATGGGTCCCAACTCCTCGCACTTCCCGTAGGCCTCGGCCACGTCCTCGACGATGAGTCCGGCACCCTCGACGGGGTCGAGCCATCCGCCGACGATCTCGGCGGCCCACCAGCGGGCGAGCGCCAGCCGGCCCTCCCAGTAGCCTTCGGGCGGGTGGAAGCCGAAGCCGAGCTCGTCCATCACCTGGCCGAACAGTTCCAAGGCCTGCTCCTCCTCACCGCGAAAAAGCGCGGCGAGGAGGACCAGCGATGGTGTGTCGACGCCGGCGATCAGGGAACGCAATGCGGCCTGGACCAGAAGCTCCGGGTCAACGCGCCGGCCGTCGACCCACCCGTGGGCGATCTCCCGAAGCTCCTGCACCGCCTCGGCCGCCGTTGCGTGGGCTTCGCTCGTCGTCATGGCGGCATGATGCCACGGCCCGCGACCCGCCGGTCCTCGCAAACACGCCCGCGCCGGGCCGCCGCGATCACCCGCCGCCGGACCGGTCGAGGCAGCGCCCGCCACCGCTCCCTCGCGTCACCGCGCGGGGCTTCGCGCTGTTCCGCCGCTCCCCCTCGGGTGTCGTCACGGCCGGAGCCCCGGGGCCCGCTCCCGTTGGTACCACTTCCGGCCCCCGGGTTCCACTGCCCGGTCGCGTGGCGTCAACGCGCGGTGAGGGAAGCCACGTTGCCGGTGCTTTCCACCACGGTCGGCGTGCCGCTCTCCGCGTCGACCGCGTAGACCTTGGCGCCGGTGTCGGTGGTGACGGTGATCCGGTCGGGGGCTGTCCAGCGGGCGGACTTGAATGCGCCGTCGCCC
>NZ_JBHVFE010000688.1:0-3284 GCF_042801945.1 Kitasatospora sp. NPDC057542 | reverse complement strand
GGCCTCGCGCCCGTGGCCGCCGGCCGTCCGACCGGTGTTCCACCAGCACCAACTCGATTCCTCTCCCAAGGAGTTCAGCATGTCCCGTACTTCCGCCCGGCTGCTGGCCGGCAGCGTCGCGGTCGCCCTCGCCGTGACCGGTCTGAGTGGTGCGGCCGCCGCCGACACCGCGCCGGCCGCGCCCACCGGCAACGCCGTGGCGACCGTGAGCACCGCCTTCGTGTCCTCCGCGGCGCAGAACGGTGTGGTGGTCCTCCCGCTGCCGGACGCGGGTGTCTCCTACAGCTCGGCCGACGGCCTCAAGGTCTCCTTCCCGGTGGCCGGCGGTTCGGTCAACCTCGTGGGCTACTACGGCGAGGTGCAGCTGGGCGGCAGCCTGCTGTTCATCGACTACTTCACCGGCAGGAGCGTGCGCTTCAAGCAGCTCGCGTTCAGCGCCGACAGCTGGCGGCTCACCGGCGTGCCGGAGGGCGGCACCGCGCCGGTCGAGCTGCTGGCGCCGGCCGGCGTGCTGCAGACCGCGAAGACCGGAACCACCCAGACGCTCAACGCGTCCGACTTCACGGTGGACGCCGTGGGCGCCCAGTACCTGGACACCAAGCTGAACACCACGTTCTTCACCGACGGCCAGTCCGTGGGCTCCTTCTCCCTGACGGTCAACGGCTGACGCCGTCCGACCCCGAGAGGCCCGCGCCGTCAGGTGCGGGCCTCCCCGTGTGGATCGCCCAATTCCGGCACGGAGTCGCCGCGTTGTGCCCTCGTACACGTGGGCGACCGGATCCGGCCATGTGCGGCGGGCCGAATGGACGTGTACCGGAATCGCCGGTCGCGCCCGCAGCCCGATCCCCCTCGCGCCGCGCACCCGGCGGCGCGGATCCGCACGGAGGTGCCCGTCATGAGAGTCCGATTGCCCGTCCGGAGAGAACCGGGGGGGTGGAGACGCCGGCTGCCGGCGATCGCGTCGGTGTGGTCGGTGGTGGTCGCGCTCGGCGTGGTGCCGATCGGCCTGGGCGCGGTGCCACCGGCCACCGCGGCGACCGGGTCCGCCAAGACGGTGAAGGGCCCGAAGATCTGGATCCCGGCGACCCAGTCGAAGGGGGACAACGGCAGCATCACCGTCTCCCAGACGAAGAACCTGACCAACCAGGTCGTCCAGGTGTCCTGGACCGGGTTCACCCCGACCGTGGACCCCTACGGCTCACCGGTGACGCTGACGCCCGTCCTCGACCCCAACGCCAGTTACCCGGTCCGGGTCTACCAGTGCCGGGGTGACGACCCCAAGATCACGGACTGCTACGGGAGCACGCTGTACAACGCGGACCCGGCGAAGGGCTTCAACCAGAAGAAGCCGGAGGCGGGTCTGACCACGCCGGACTTCTCCGTGAGCAACATGGTCATCGCTCCGACCGGCACGGACGGTTCGGGGGTCGCGAACATCGAGGTCTGGACGTCGGTGCAGAGCCCGACGCTGGGCTGCGACGCCGACCACAAGTGTTCGATCGTGGTCGTGCCGAACTACGGCGGGGACAGCATCGCGACCTGGAACCCGGCGGGCGACGTCGACTGCAACAACCACGACTCCGACGTGTACAGCGACTTCGCCCCCACGGCGAGCGACAACGTCAACGCCAGGCTCAACGTCTGGAACAACATGGCGACCAGCGAGCAGTGCGCGTGGGACAACCACATCGCCATCCCGCTGGAGTTCGCGCCCACGCCGGCCGCGTGCAAGGAGCGGACCGCCGACATGACGCTGGCCGGTCTGGAGATGGCGAACCGGGCCATGCAGCAGTGGCGGGCCGGCCTCTGCCTGGGCGAGGCGCCGCTCGCGCTGCAGTACAGCTCGGCTGGTGGTGAACCGCAGGCCAGGGAGGACTTCCTCGGCGGCCGGAAGGACATCGCACTGACCGCCAGGCCGGACCGGCAGGCACCGCCGAGGCCGTACGTCTACGCGCCACTGGCGACGAGCGGCATCTCGGTGGTCTTCGTGGTGGACGATCCGAAGTCGGGCCGGCAGATCCGTGACATGAGGCTCAACGCGCGGTTGCTGGCCAAGATGCTCACCCAGTCCTACGCCCCGGACGGTGCTGACATCGCCTCCGTGCGGGGCAATCCGGTCTGCGTCTTCGCGGACCCGGAGTTCCAGAAGCTGAACCCCCTGCCCCCGGCTTCCGGCCTGGCCTGGCCGGGTTTCTGCAACACCGGCAACTCCAGTCCGACGGTCGTCGGCGGTACCACGGACCTGGTGTACCAGCTGACCTCGTGGATCGCGTCGGATCCGGACGCCGTGCGGTTCCTGGACGGCGAGGCGGACCCGTGGGGCATGCACGTGAACACCTACTACCTGCGTCCCGCCTTCTCCGGGTACCCGGTCGAGTCCTTCATCCGGCAGGACTCCTCGGGCATCGTCGGGGCCACCAAGGACCCGTTCGACCGGTGGAAGCAGTACGAGTGGAACCCGAACACGATGGGGCTGGGCGACATGGCGCGCAAGCTCCTGCAGAACACGCCCAACTGCACCGTCGCGACGGTCTCCGGTGACGGCACCCACGCCGCCTGCCCCGCCATGCAGAAGGGCGAGCGGACGCTGTTCACCATCATGGACTCCGGCCAGGCGAAGGCCTTCTCCCTGCCCGAGGCCCAACTGCTCAACCCGGCCGGACAGTTCGTCTCGCCGGACACCACCGGCTTCCAGGCCGCGGTGACGGACATGCCGACCGACCCGGCCACCGGCGTGCAGCAGCTGCCGTACGGCGCGGCCGACACGGCGTTCTCGCGGGACCAGCGGGCCTACCCGCTGACCACCGTGCAGTACGCGATGGTGCCCACCCAGGGCCTGTCGCAGGCCAAGGCGGGGGCGGTCTCCCAGTTCCTGAGGACGGTGACGACCAGCGGCCAGGTGTACGGCTTCGAGGCCGGCAAGCTGGCGGCCGGCTTCCTCGCGCTGACCGGCGCCCAGCGCCAGCAGGCGCAGGACGCCGCCAAGCACGTGGAGACGCAGGACGGCAAGCTGCCCGGCAACCAGGTCGCCCCGACGACTGCGCCGGCCGAGGGCGGCGAGGGCGCGAGCGGCAACGGGGGCACCACGTCCTCCGGCTCCGGCGACGGCGCCGGCACCACCGGCGGTACCGGTTCCGGTGACGGTACGACCGGCGACTCCTCGTCCGGGTCCGGCCTCACCGGCGGCTCCTCCGGCGGTCTGACCGGCGGTTCCGACGGCACCGGCGGTACCGGTGCCGGGGCGGTCGCAGCCGCCGCGCCCGGCGCGAAGCCCGCCGGCACGC
>NZ_JBHVFE010000687.1:0-3285 GCF_042801945.1 Kitasatospora sp. NPDC057542 | reverse complement strand
CCGCCGGTGGGGGCGTAGGTGAGGCCCTTGAGGGTGATGAGGGAGCGGATCACGGCCTCGCGGTAGGGGCCCTGGTAGGTGCACTGGTCGGCCCATTCGTGCCAGAAGTCGGCGGTGGCGTCCAGCAGCTGTTCGGCGTCGGGGGTCCTGGGCGGGTCGAGGTGGGAGGCCTGCCAGGTGAGGGCGAAGGCGATCCGTTCGCCGGCGCTGACGGCGAAGTCGGCGTAGGTGGTGAGGTCTCGGCCGTAGGTCTCGGCCTCGCCGTCCAGCCAGACGGAGTCGGGTCCGGCGACGGCGACGGTGCGGTGGCCGCCGTCGGCCTGCTCGACGCGGTGCACCCAGGGCACCACCCGGCCGTAGGAGAAACGCATCCGCAGCGCCGAGCGCATCCGCACGGTGCCGCAGACGCCCTCGACGATCCGGATCACCTGGGGGACGGCGTCCTTGCCGGCCAGCGGGCGCGGCGGCATGAAGTCGATCACCCGGACGGTGCCGCCCTGGGTGTCCCACTCCTGTTCCAGGATCAGCGAGTCGCCCCGGTAGTGGCGGCGGTCGGCGGGCAGGGCGGGGGCGGCGGCGGTGGGCGGGGGCACGCGCAGGTCGGCGGAGGTGGCGATGTGGGTCCGGCCGGTGGTGGGGGCCGTGGCGGCGGCCGGCGCGGGGACCTCGGTCAGGACGGCCTCGGCCGGGCCGATCCGCCAGAAGCCGTGTTCATCGGTGCCGAGCAGACCGGCGAACACGGCCGGCGAGTCGAAGCGGGGAAGGCAGAGCCAGTCCACCGCCCCGTCCCTGCTGACCAGGGCAGCGGTCTGCATGTCCCCGATGAGTGCGTAGTCCTCGATACGGCCGGCCACGTGGATCTCCAGTTCGCAATGTGGTCAGGGCATCGGCGAGCGGAGGGAGCGAGCGGTCTGCGGGGCCGGAGGTCCACCCCGGGACGTCCGGCCTGCCGGGGGTGGTGGCAGGCCTTGCTGGAGTGTCCGCGGGGCTCGGTCGAGCCCCTGGAGTGGGTGGGGGGAGCTGGAATACGGGGAGGTCCGGTCGCGCATCGGGGACCGGGAGTGTCCTGACCCTCCCACGCCCTCCGCGTGCTCGTGCTGTCGGCGATGCGTCCGAGCAGCTTACGACGGACGAAAGGGGCGAAGCACGCGGGCGCAGCCCGGTGTGGCGCCGCAATTCGGCGGAAATGCCGTGCATCGCGGGGGCGCGGCGCAGGATGGTCCGGAAGGATCACCTCCGCCTGGTCCGGCCGGAGGAGCCGGTATGGTCCGGATGGATACTCCGCTCTGGCCCGGTCCGGCCGGTGGTGCGACCGGTGTGACACGTGCGGCGTGTGATGCGCCGGTGGTGCGCCCCGCGCGCGCTCCCGACGCGGCGCGCGCGGCCCGAACGGCGTCCGGGTCGGGTCACTGATACCCTGGTATCCCGTGGACCGGCGGGATCAAACGCCCCGGACCAGCCGAACCGACGACCCTTCGAGCGCCGCGCACCGAGCCGGCCTCCCGTCGCCCGGCGAACCCCGAGCCTCCCGCCCACGTCACTTTCGACACGCGACCCACGGGAGCCCCCTCTTGGCACAGCCCCATTCCGGCAAGGCAGCGAACGGCCGCGCCGTGACGACCAAGCACCTCTTCGTCACCGGGGGTGTCGCCTCTTCGCTCGGCAAGGGGCTCACCGCCTCCAGCCTCGGCGCGCTGCTCAAGGCCCGCGGCCTGCGCGTAACGATGCAGAAGCTCGACCCGTACCTCAACGTGGACCCGGGCACCATGAACCCGTTCCAGCACGGTGAGGTGTTCGTCACCGACGACGGCGCCGAGACCGACCTGGACATCGGCCACTACGAGCGGTTCCTGGACACCAACCTGCACGGCTCGGCGAACGTCACCACCGGCCAGGTGTACTCGACCGTCATCGCCAAGGAGCGCCGCGGCGAGTACCTGGGCGACACCGTCCAGGTCATCCCGCACATCACCAACGAGATCAAGTCCCGGATCCGCCGGATGGCGACCGAGGACGTCGACGTGGTGATCACCGAGGTCGGCGGCACCGTCGGCGACATCGAGTCGCTGCCGTTCCTGGAGGCCGTCCGCCAGGTCCGCCACGAGGTCGGCCGGGACAACGTGTTCTTCGTGCACGTCTCCCTGCTGCCGTACATCGGCCCCTCGGGCGAGCTGAAGACCAAGCCCACCCAGCACTCCGTCGCCGCGCTGCGCAACATCGGCATCCAGCCCGACGCGATCGTGCTGCGCGCCGACCGCGAGGTCCCGCAGGCGATCAAGCGCAAGATCTCGATGATGTGCGACGTGGACGAGGAGGCCGTGGTCGCGGCCATCGACGCCAAGTCGATCTACGACATCCCCAAGGTGCTGCACGGCGAGGGCCTGGACGCCTACGTGGTGCGCCGCCTGGACCTGCCGTTCCGCGACGTCGACTGGACCACCTGGGACGACCTGCTGCGCCGCGTCCACGAGCCGCAGCACATCGTCAAGGTCGCCCTGGTCGGCAAGTACATCGACCTGCCGGACGCCTACCTGTCGGTGACCGAGGCGCTGCGCGCCGGCGGCTTCGCCAACAACGCCCGGGTCGAGATCAAGTGGGTCACCTCGGACGACTGCGAGACCCCCGAGGGCGCCCAGGCGCAGCTCGGCGACGTGGACGCGATCTGCATCCCCGGCGGCTTCGGCGACCGCGGCGTCAACGGCAAGGTCGGCGCGATCACCTACGCCCGCGAGAACAAGGTCCCGCTGCTGGGCCTGTGCCTGGGCCTGCAGTGCGTGGTCATCGAGGCGGCCCGCAACCTGGCCGGCCTGCCGGAGGCCAACTCCACCGAGTTCGACGCCGCCGCCAAGCACCCGGTCATCTCCACCATGGCCGAGCAGCTGGCCATCGTCGACGGCAAGGGCGACCTGGGCGGCACCATGCGCCTGGGCCTGTACCCGGCCAAGCTCGCCGAGGGCTCGATCGTCCGCGAGGTCTACGGCGGCGAGCAGTACGTCGAGGAGCGCCACCGCCACCGCTACGAGGTCAACAACGCCTACCGCGCGGACCTGGAGAAGACCGGCCTGGTGTTCTCCGGCCTCTCGCCCAAGGGCGACCTGGTCGAGTACGTCGAGTACCCGCGCGAGGTGCACCCCTACCTGGTGGCCACCCAGGCCCACCCGGAGCTGAAGTCCCGTCCGACCCGCCCGCACCCGCTGTTCGCGGGCCTGGTCAAGGCGGCCATCGAGATCAAGACCACGGCCTCCGAGTAGTCATCTTCTTCTTGGCCTCGGTCGTTCACCGGAC
>NZ_JBHVFE010000686.1:0-3313 GCF_042801945.1 Kitasatospora sp. NPDC057542 | reverse complement strand
CCCGCGGACGGCACCCACGGGTCCGGGCGGTCCCCGTCGACCAGGTGCAGCGTGCTGCGGCCGACGGGCTGCCACCCCGTCGGCCGGGGCAGGTCGAGACTTGCGGTGGACGCCTCCGCGACGGGGGCGGCGGTGGCGACGGGCCCGGGCGCCGCGAGCGCCGAACTCGTCCCGGCGACCGGCAACGGCAGGACGAGTGCGAGCACGGCGGCCACGGCGGTACGACGGAGTCTGGTCATGCGGAAACGGTAGATCGCAGAACGGTGATGCGACCTCGCCGAGAAGGCTGAGGCGATGTCATCTCCGCGATGGAGCAGCACATCGCCTCCGAGGATGACGGGAGCCCGCGATGCTCGGCCGCATGGTGGAGAACCGGGCAGCGAGCATCGTGCGAATGCCGTACCCCCGCGCAGGCCGGGACCCGCCTCGACACCGCCACACGCCTGGTCCGGAGACCAGGTACTCAGGATGAACGGGCCGTCGCATCTCCAGGCGAGCCGTAGACCGGGGCCAGTCGCCACCGTGTCGTCGGCTTCGGTCGGGATCCGCACATGTCCGTGGAGCTGTCTCCGGGGCGTGCCCGGTGGTTCAGCGGGGCGCCACTGACATGAGCGGTCTCCGCCGAGAATCGTCAGACCGGCTGAACCACACCATCGCCTACTCAGCGCACGGTGAGGAGGCCGTCCACCAGGGAACGGAGTCCGTCCTGGTAGGTGTCCTGAGCGGTCAGCGGCTCCCAGCGGTCCGCGATCTGTGCCAGGCGAGGCAGGTCGCTCGGGTCGAGATCGGCGAAGACCTGCTGCCGGTAGGTCGGGCGGTCAACCCCCATGCGGCGCCGGGTCGCTGTTGCGCGGACCATGATCTCTCCGGCGGTGTAGTACCAGATCGCACGGTAGCCCTGCACGGCCCCTTCGAGCGACAGGCCGCAAGCGATCAAGCCGTCGATGATCTGCTCGACGAACCACAGGGCGTGGGTGGACATCAGGTCGTCGGCGGTCAGCACCTCCACGATCCACGGGCAGGCGGCGAGGGCCTCGTGGATCGCAGTTGCTGCAGCGACCACCCGCTCCCGGGGTTCGGCCGGCAGCTCGGTCCGGTGCAGTGTCCGCGAGGCGTAGTCGTCCAGCAGCAGGACGAGCAGGTCCTCCTTGTTGCGCACATGGTGGTAGAGCGCCATCGGCGTGCTGCCGATCTCCGTGGCCAGGCGCCGCATGGTCAGCCGCTCGACGCCCTCCTCGGCCACGATCCGGCGAGCCGTCCCGATGACCTCCTCCCGGGAGATGCGGGGAGGTCGGCCGGTGGCCTTGCGGGGTGCGGAGGGCTGCTGCATGCCCTCATCATCCCCCAGGCCTCGACAGCGCAGAGCCTCTGGGTTACTTTCCTTACATGTATAAAAACTCCCCCGGTCGCCCCGGCCTGGTGCTGGCGGTGGTGACCGTCGCGCAGTTCGTCTTCGCCCTGGACATGTCGGTGGTCAATGTCGCGCTGCCCGCGATCCGCAGAGCGCTGGGATTCGCGCCGCTCGACCTGTCGTGGGTCGTGCACGTCTACGCACTCACCTTCGGCGGGCTCCTGGTGCTGGGCGGTCGTGCCTGCGACCTGTACGGTCGGCGTCGGTTGTTCGTGCTGGGCCTGGCCGTGTTCGGACTGTGCTCACTGGCGGGCGGGTTGGCCCAGGCGCCCTGGCAGCTGGTCGCCGCACGGGCCGGGCAGGGCCTGGGCGCCGCGGCCGCCGCCCCGGCCGCGCTCGCGATGCTCACCACCACGTTCACCGAGGGCCCCCAGCGCGTCCGCGCGCTCGGCGTGTGGAGCGCGGCGAACGCCGCCGGCGGTGCGCTGGGCGTGCTGGCGGGCGGACTGCTGACCGAGTACGCGAGTTGGCGCTGGGTCATGCTGGTCAACCTGCCGATCGTGGCGACGGCCCTCGCGCTGCTCCCCGGGGGCGTTGCGGCCGAGGCACGGCCCGTCCGGCGGGAGCGGCTGGACGCGCCCGGCGCCGCCCTGGCGACCGGAGGAGTCGGGCTGCTGGTGTTCGGTGTCGTGCGGACCGACGTCCAGGGGTGGGGCTCCCCGGCCACGCTGGGGACCCTCGCCGCCGCGATCGCACTCCTGGCCGCCTTCGTCGTCACCGAACGCCGCTCGCCCGCACCGCTGTTGCGCCTCGGCCTGCTGCGCAGCCGCTGGGTCGCCGGTGCCAACGTGCTGGTGTTCCTCGCCGCCGCCGGGCAGTTCTCGGCCTTCTACTTCGTCTCCCTCTACCTGCAACAGGTCCTGGGCATGGGCGCCGCCGCCACCGGCGCCGCGTTCCTTCCCTTCTCCGCCGGGCTGGTCGCGGGCACCGTCGTCGCGACGCGCATCACCGCGACGCGCACCCCACGTGCCGCCCTCGTGCCCGGAGCCGTCATGGCCGCCGCGGGCCTGGCCTGGTTCGCGCTCATCCGCCCGGACGGCGGCTTCCTCGCCGACGTCCTCGGTCCGTCCGTCGTGACCAGCATCGGCACGGGGCTGGTGCTTGCCCCGGTCGCCGCCGCCGCGACCACCGGCATCTCCCCCCGCGAGGCCGGCATGGCCTCCGGCCTCCTCAACAGCTCGCGCCAACTCGGCGGCTGCGTCGGCCTGGCCGCCCTCGCCACCATCGCGGCCCACCGCACCGGCTCGGCCACCGACCCCGCCGACCTCAACAGCGGCTACGCCCTGGGCCTGGCGGGAGCCGCCGCCCTCTTTGCGGTCGCGGCGGTCGTGGCGATCGGCGCGCTACCCCGCCGCGGACCGGAAACACCCGGCCCGCGCCTCGCTGCCCTCGCAGAGAACCAGCCGGAAGGAACGCCCTCATGACGACAACTCCGATCACATCCGCCGACCTGTTCGCCTCGGCGCTGTACATCCATCCCGACGGCAGGGTCCGAGCCGCCGAACGCCGGATGGCAGGCAGCGACTCCGACGCCTGGCAGATCGCGACGTTCCACGTGGAGACCGACACCGACGTCCACGCCGACCACTGGGAGATGCACCCTGAGGCCGAGGAAGCGGTGTGCTGCCTGGCCGGCGGTGTCCGCCTCTACTTCCGTCCCACCACGCCCGGCGGCACCGAGGACATGGTGCGGCTGCCGGCCGGTACCGCCGTGATCGTCCCGCGTGGCCGCTGGCACCGCCTGGAACTCGACGCCCCCAGCGACCTGATGTCGATCACCCTTCGCAGGGGCACCCTCCTCGAACCGCGCACCGATGCCTGTTGCCGGGAGGGCGGGAATTCGGCGCCACACGAATAACGGCAGCGCGCCGGCCTGACGAGCGGTACGGCGTCGCATGCGGC
>NZ_JBHVFE010000685.1:0-3328 GCF_042801945.1 Kitasatospora sp. NPDC057542 | reverse complement strand
ACCCCCGAGCGGGCAGCACCGGAATCCCACGTCCGCGCCATCGACACGCCACACCTGTCCGAACACCGGACCGGCATGGGGACCGCCCCACCGCCTACGAGTAGCTTTGGACGCATGGCTCCGATCTCCACCCCCCAGACGCCGTTCGGCCGGGTCCTGACCGCCATGGTCACCCCGTTCACCGCCGACGGCGGACTCGACCTCGACGGCGCCCAGCGCCTTGCCACGCACCTCGTGGACTCAGGCAACGACGGCCTCGTCGTCAACGGCACCACCGGTGAGTCCCCGACCACCACCGACGCCGAGAAGGCCCAGCTGGTCCGCGCCGTGGTCGAGGCGGTCGGGGACCGCGCCCACGTGGTGGCCGGCGTCGGCACCAACGACACCCACCACAGCGTCGAGCTGGCCCGGCAGGCGGAGGCGGCCGGAGCACACGGCCTGCTGGTCGTCACGCCGTACTACAGCAAGCCCCCGCAGGAGGGCCTGTACCGGCACAATGTCGCCATCGCCGACGCGACCGGGCTGCCGGTCATGCTGTACGACATCCCGGGCCGCAGCGGGGTCGCGCTGAGCCACGAGACGCTGGTCCGCCTCGGCCGGCACCCGCGGATCGTCGCCAACAAGGACGCCAAGGGCGACCTGGGCGCCGCGGCCTGGGCGATCGCCCGCGCCGACCTCGCCTGGTACTCCGGCGACGACATCCTCAACCTGCCGCTGCTGTCCGTCGGAGCCGTCGGCGTGGTCAGCGTCGTCGGGCACGTGGCGGCCGGGGAGCTGCGGGCGATGATCGAGGCCTTCCTGGCGGGTGACGTGGTCAAGGCCACGAGCATCCACCAGCGCCTGCTGCCGGTGTTCAGCGGTATGTTCCGCACCCAGGGCGTGATCCTCACCAAGGCCGCCCTGGAGCTCCAGGGCCTGCCGGCGGGCCCGCTGCGGCTGCCGCTGGTCGGCGCGACGCCCGAGGAGGTCGCGCGATTGAAGCAGGATCTCGCCGCCGGCGGGGTACACCTTTAGCAGACACGGACGTGCGCGCCCCGGCTCGCCGGACCTCCCCGGGTCCGCCGCTGGACCGGACCGCAGGCGCGAGAGCACAGACCCAGTAGGAAAACGACACTGAGTACGCACGCCATATGTCTCCAGGGGAGGACCCCGGGCATATGGCGTGCGTCGTGAGGAGAGTCTTTTGAGCCACCCGCACCCCGAGCTCGGCGCACCCCCGGCCCTGAAGGAGGGCGCCCTCCGCATCACTCCGCTCGGCGGCCTCGGCGAGATCGGCCGCAACATGACGGTCCTCGAGTACGGGGACCGCATCCTGATCGTCGACTGCGGCGTCCTCTTCCCCGAGGACGAGCAGCCCGGCGTGGACCTGATCCTCCCGGACTTCAGCTACATCCGGGACCGCCTCGACAAGGTCGACGGCATCATCCTCACCCACGGGCACGAGGACCACATCGGCGCCGTCCCGTTCCTCCTGCGGGAGAACCCGGACATCCCGCTGATCGGCTCCAAGCTGACCCTCGCGCTGATCGAGGCCAAGCTCGCAGAGCACCGCATCCGGCCGTACGTGCTGGAGGTCAAGGAGGGCGAGCGCGAGCGCATCGGCCCCTTCGACTGCGAGTTCATCGCGGTCAACCACTCCATCCCGGACGCCCTGGCCGTGGCGGTCCGCACCCCCGCCGGCATGGTCGTGGCCACCGGCGACTTCAAGATGGACCAGCTGCCGCTGGACGGCCGCCTGACCGACCTGCCGACCTTCGCCAAGCTGGCGGAGGAGGGCATGGACCTGCTGCTGGTGGACTCCACCAACGCCGAGGTCCCCGGCTTCATCCCGCACGAGCGGGACATCTCGGCGGCGCTGCGGAACGTCTTCGCGAACGCCGAGAAGCGCATCATCGTGGCCTCCTTCGCGAGCCACGTGCACCGCATCCAGCAGGTGCTGGACGCCGCCCACGAGTACAAGCGCAAGGTCGCCTTCGTCGGCCGCTCGATGGTCCGCAACATGGGCATCGCCCGGGACCTCGGCTACCTGAAGGTCCCCGGCAACATGATCGTGGACGTCAAGCAGCTGGACGACCTGCCGGACAAGGAGGTCGTGCTGATCTGCACCGGTTCGCAGGGCGAGCCGATGGCGGCGCTGTCCCGGATGGCAAACCGCGACCACCAGATCCGCATCGTCCAGGGCGACACCGTCGTCCTGGCCTCCTCGCTCATCCCGGGCAACGAGAACGCCGTCTACCGGGTGATCAACGGCCTGACCCGCTGGGGTGCCAAGGTCGTACACAAGGGCAACGCCAAGGTGCACGTCTCCGGCCACGCCTCGGCCGGCGAGCTGCTCTACTTCTTCAACATCTGCAAGCCGCGCAACCTGATGCCGGTCCACGGCGAGTGGCGCCACCTGCGCGCGGCCGCCGAGCTGGGCGTCGCCACCGGGGTGCCGCGCAACCGCGTGGTCATCGCCGAGGACGGCGTCTGCGTCGACCTGGAGGGCGGCGTCGCCCGGATCGTCGGCAAGGTGCAGGCCGGGTACGTCTACGTGGACGGCTCCTCGGTCGGCGACATCAGCGAGGCCTCGCTCAAGGACCGCAAGATCCTCGGTGAGGAGGGCTTCATCTCGGTCTTCGTCGCGGTCGACTCGACCAACGGCAAGATCGTGGGCGGCCCGACCATTCAGGCCCGCGGCTCCGGCATCGACGACAACGCGTTCGCCCCGGTGGTCGCCAAGCTCCAGGAAGCGCTGGACCGCTCGGCGAGCGACGGCGTGCTGGAGCCCCGTCAGGTGCAGCAGCTGGTCCGCCGGACCATCGGCAAGTGGGTCGCGGACAACTACCGCCGCCGGCCGATGATCCTGCCGGTCGTGGTCGAGGTCTGACGCTCGCTCAACACCGGCTGAGGCCGGTTTGACGTGGGGCGACCCGGTGCGTAATGTTCTCCGGGTTGCCCCACGGGACGGCCCCTCGGAAACGGGCTCGAATCTGAATTCGAGAACGACCGGGGAAAACGGACCGAAGAACTCTGATAGAGTCCGGGAGCGCCGAAAGGCAAAAGCGGGTCGGATGAATGAAGCTCCGGAAAACGGAGCAGAAAACATCTGATAAGCTGGAAACACGAAAGAACGAAGCCCGGAGGATTCGCTGGAAGGCGGTCCGAAGGAAGCGTCCGTTCCTTGAGAACTCAACAGCGTGCCAAAAGTCAACGCCAGATATGTTGACATCCCCGGCCTCGGTCGTTTGATCGGGGTTGGAGATTCCTTTTGAAATAACACTAGCGAGGACGCAGTGCGCGGGGCCGCCTTATTCCGGTGGTTGCCGTGCCGCTCAACGCGGGTGTC
>NZ_JBHVFE010000684.1:0-3341 GCF_042801945.1 Kitasatospora sp. NPDC057542 | reverse complement strand
GGTTGCGGGGTGGGCCAGCGGCGTTCTGCGGTGGGTCAGCGGCGTGACTGGGCAGGTTGGCTCTGTTCACTGGAACGCGTTCTGGTGAACAGAGCCAGGGTCACTTCTCGCTCTGCACCGTGACGTTCTGGTGCTGGCTGGGGGCCCTGCGAACGCCGAGTCCCTGAAGGGCGAGAATCGAGGCGATGCCCCATCCCAGGATTGCGAGGCCGGTGGCGACCTGCTTCGCCTGCCCCTGGGTGCCCCACCAGACCATCGCGGCAGTCGCGGCTCCCCAGAGTGTCCAGGTAAGCCGGGCGCCGAAGGTGCCGGTCAGAAACGAGACGGCCAACAGCCCGACGCCAGCGGCAAGCCAGATCTGTCGGACAGCTGTTGCCGAGATAGGCAGGCCCTCTGTGTGTGCGGCCAGGTAGGCGCGGACCGGGGTGTCCACTGCGGTCGCCATGCCACCTAGGTCCGCCTTGTACGGGTGAAGCGGTGGGAGGGCGGAGGCGACGCTGCCGACGGTGGCGAACAGCAGCAGGCCGATCATGGCCCACACTGCGATCTTGATCCATGGGGCTGCCTGGGTGAAGCCGCTGGCAAAGGCTGCGCCGAGTTCGCTGCGGCGGGCCTCGATCCACTGCGGATCGGCCAGGACAACCGGTAGGCGGCGGGGCGCGGCCGGGCCGCGCTCGTGGCGTGGGGTCTGCAGGTTGGCCGCGAGCCGGCCAAGGGCCTCTTGGACCAGGAGGGTGACCTCACGGTCGCCGCCTACGATCGTGTACCCGGCGCATGCCGCCGCCGCGGGGATCAGCGGCAGCAGCCACCAGGAGCTCCAGCGGGTGACGGCGAGCACGACCAGCAGGGAGAGGCTGGCAGTCAGCGCGGCAATCAGGCCACGCAGTGCTCGGCGGGCGAGGTCCTGGGCACTGATCGGGATGGGCTGTGCGAGCGGCTGTGCGTGGAGCAGAGCCTGTACGGCGGGCCACAGGCGCACGGCGGGTCCAGCCGGGTCACAGGTCACCACGAGGCCGACAATGATGAGGAGCGTGAGCGGGGCAGTCCAGAAGGTCGCCTCGGCCTCGCTGGCGAGCTGGTAGGCAACGGCCCCGGAGACGGCGAGCGAGCAGCCCAGAGCACGGGCGAGGACGCGCGAGCTGGTCCGCCATCGCTCGACCGGGCCGATCACGGGTCGACGGCCTGGCTGGCCGAGGCCCCACTCGTCGCGCGCCTGGTCACGGGTCGCCTGCCCCTCGTCCAGGAAGCTCTGGGCGGTTTGGAGCATCCGTTCGACATCGGTCTGGAAGAACGCATCCCGCAGGTCGTCGGGCAGGCTGTGCAGGCCAGGGGGCAGTGCCGGGATCGCGGCGGCGCGCTGACGCATGAGGGCGAGCTGTTCTTCGAGTTCGTTGCTGTGCTGCCACAAGCGCTGGGCGAGAAGTTCGGCCTCGTCCCGGCTGGCGCGGGCGCGTTCCAGCTCGCTCTGTGCGGCGTGCAGTTGCGCGGTGAGTTCGGCCAGGCTCTGCTCGGCCTCCGGGTCGGGAATGCCCGCAACCTCTTCGACTTGCCGTTGCAAGTCGGCGGTGAGCCCGCTCAGGGCCACCACCATCTGCTGGTACTGGTCGCGTTCCTCGGTCAAGCGCTGGTTGCGGTCGTGTGCCACGGCGAGCTGCTGCTGGGCCTGGGCGGCCTGGTCCTGGGCTGTGGCGGCCACGCTCACCAGGCCGGCCTGCACTGCCGCGACGTCCGCGGCCGGTGCCTCGGTGTCGGAGGCAGCCTGAGCGGGGATCGCCTGCTGGGTGGGCAGCTGCACGGGCGGCGGGTTCTTGGCCAGGTTGAGCAGACGCAGGGCCTTCCGAAGGTTGAGTTCTCGTTCGCGTACGGGCGACAGCGCGACGACGGTCCTCTCGACGAACGACTCGGAGGGGAGCTTTCTGCCGCTGATGTACTCCTGCACGGTGCTCTTGCTGTAGTTGGTCGGGACTTCCAGGTCCTCCAACGTCTGCCCGGCGTTGTCCAGCAGACCCCGCAGGAACTCTGTCAGCTGCCTCCCCGCCTCCGTCTCGGCCCGTACCGCCCCCCAGCCCCGCCCGGCCTTGCGCTGCGCCATCGCCTCTCCCCCTGCACGTTCCGATACGGACTGATCGGCGGACAAGCCTACGGAATGTGAACCGCCCGTGGCAGAGCGCACGCGTACTTGTCCGGGCGAGGGCCGGTTATCCGGCCATGTCCGGAGTTCACCTGCGAGAACGCCGCCAGCGCGAGACGGACAACCCGGACCGGGCGATGTTTCTCGCAGACCCCCTCACCGCTCCGACGCCCGGAACTGGAGTCCCGCTTGCGCCGTCCCGCCGCCCCCGCCCACCGTCTCCCGATCCAGCCCGCCCAACTCCACGCCCACCCCCGAACCGACCGCGGAAGTCAGGACGTCCACGGCCGTGTTCCCGGCCAGGGACGAAGCTCGGCCCACCGTGCTCTGAGTGCCCTCGCCGGAGCCGGGCTCGGCCAGGTGCCGGCACACGACCCCGCACGCTCGCGCCAAGGCGACATCGCGCTGGACGCCTCGACCGGGCAGTTCATCGACCTCGGCCGTTTCCCAGAGGGGGCCTGGGTCCTGCCCCGCGGCCTGGCAGGCGGAAGGTACCGATGCCTGGCCTGCGGACACCCGGTCCAGCTCTGCGGACCGCGCAGCACCCAAACCGAGTTCACCGCCCGGTTCCGCCACACCCGCCAGGAAACCGACCGCTGCCCCGCCTCCACCGACCACCAGGCCAGGGTCCGAGCCGCCGTCGCGGCCCTGCGCATGCTCAACGACTTCCTACTCGCTGCGCCAACGCACCACGCCCTGGCCCTCGCCGAGCAGGGGCCAGCTCTCCAGGCCATCGAGAACAGCACCACCGCGGCCAAGCACCAGCCAGCACAGAACCGCATCCGCGGGTGCACCACCGCCGGCCAACCGAACCCGGCACACGGCGCCAGGGCCCAGCACCGCCGCCCTGCCCGCCGGCCACACCCTGAACCGAGCACCCCGGACCTGACCCCGCGACACCGGAACCCCCTCGTCATCACAGCCGACCAGTGCCCCAGCCAGCTCGCCCTGCCCTTCGACACGGACCCGCAGCCCACCCCCGCCATCACGGTCGTTCCCGGCACCGTGATCCAGCCGACCACCACCGCATCCACCAGGTCAACCACGTCCGCTACCCACCCCGGGCTCCGCCTCCGGTGGCGCCGCCTGTGGCACTGGACCGCGCGCCTGTTGTTCCGCCACAACTGACCACTCAACACCGACGGGGCCGGTGATCGAGGCTGCTGCGACCTTCGGAGAGCGTCGGAAGGCTGCCACCCTGCGGGTGGCC
>NZ_JBHVFE010000683.1:0-3347 GCF_042801945.1 Kitasatospora sp. NPDC057542 | reverse complement strand
GCCGGGGTTTCCCGGCCGGGCGCCGTACGAGGTTCGGAGCAGCCGGCGCTTCGCGTGGGTGATCCGGCACGGCCTGTCCGCACGGCCGCCCCGGCCCCTCGGCGACGGCCGTGCGAGGTCAGCCGGCCAGGGAGTCCTCGGCGCTGCGCAGCTCCTGGGCGATGCCCAGGAGGTCGTCCGCGCAGGCGGACAGGATCTCCGCGACCGCGGTCCTGCCGTGCACCGGAATGGCGGGGGCGAGCCGCTTCCAGTCCTCCGCGCTGGACAGCTGCGTGCGTAGCTGCTGCAGGACGAAGCGCCCGTTCTCACTGAGCCGGAGGGACGGATCCCGGCGGAGCCGGTCGAAGATGGTGATCCGCTCCACCGGGTCGGAGACGGCTTCCGGCCCCGGGCGACCGGTTCGGTTCGGGATCCGCACGGGCCCCGCCGGACGGCCCGTCCGGCACCTCGTCGGCACGGGCTCCTGACCGCTCGCCAGGCGCTGCCGGACGTCCCGGACGGTGCCCACCGAGATTCCGGCCTGTCGCGCGACCTCCCGCAGGGACGCCGACGGGTTCTGCCGGATCAGCTCCGCGGCGGCGGCGCGCCCCGCCGCGGTGCTCGCCGGGCGGGCGCGGCCGTCGCAGCCGGTGCGCACCTCGGGCTGCGCCTCCTGCTCACCGGACCGCTGCCGGATCGCCCCCACGCTCTTGGCACTCAGACCGCTCATCTTGGCGATGTAGCGATCCGACCAGTCCGGGTGGTAGCTGAGCAGGCGCAGCGCGGCCTGCTTCCGTTCCTCAAGGGAGAGCGGGAGTCCGTGCCGGACGTTGGACTCCACCGCGAGCAGGAAGGCCGCCTGCTCGTCCCCGTCGAACCACCGTACGGCGATGGTGCTTTCCTTGCGCAGCGTCGCCGCGTGCAGCCGGTGCATCCCGTCCACCACCCGCATCGTCTCGCGGTGCACCAGGATCGGCTCGAACTCGGTTTCGCTCTCCGCGAGCCGGCGGACGTGCTCGACGTCGATGCCGAAACGCGGCGAATCGGCCGGCCGCAACGAGCTCAACGCTATAGGGGTACTCGATTCAGGATCACGACAATACGGGGCTTTCGGCATGGCAGGGTCTTCTCCTGGAACAGGCCGGCGCCGAGTCCGGAACGCCGACTCGAAGGCGAGGTTTCACGAATGGCCGGGCGCGGTGGCGCCGGACGGCGGCTATGCGCGCTGGTAGGCGGGGCGCATTGCGCGCAAGCTCACCACGGACAGCAGGAGCGCGACGAGGGAGGCCGCGACGATTGCCGACTGGACGGAAAGATAGGACGTGGCGAGCGCGATGTACCCGCCCGCCAGCGGAAGTCCGAGCAACGAGAGAATCATCGTGATCGAGATGGTCAGCGCGTAGTTCTTCTCCGGCATGGCCGCGTTCCGGACCACTCTGGCGTGCACCGAGAAGGCCACCAGGGGGCCGGCCACCAGGCAGAAGGACAGGGCGATGACGGGCACACCGGTGGAGAAGGCGAGCAGCAGCGGACTGGCCGGGATCACGAGCGAGGCCATGATTCCCAGCGGCTCCACCAGGTTCTTCTCCGCGATCCTCGAACTCGACAGGAAGTACGCGAGCGAGACCACGGCGGCCAGTCCGTACACGATCCCCAGGTAGATCTCGGACCGCCCGCCGACGTGCAGGACCAGGTCGGGAAGGGCCGTGTACATGAGGCCGAAGGCGAAGTTCGTCGACATCATGAGGATGCCGAGCCAGCGCAGGGTGACGCTGCCGGCGACGAAGCCGAACGCCTCCCCGATCGCCGTGAAGGTGCCGCCCAACGAGGCCCGGCCCCGGCGTTCGTCGCTCGACATGCTCCAGGCCAGCACCAGGAGGAGCGCGTAGGACAGGGCCGAGATGAGGAAGAGCAGGTGCGGGGCGAGGTGCACCACGATCCACGCGCCGCAGATGGGCACGATCACCTGCATCGCCTGCTGGTTGAACTGGAAGAAGGAGAAGGCCTTCGCGACCTCGCCTTCGCCTTCCAGCACGGTGATGTGCTTCTCGAAGGCGACGTAGGCCAGCAGGTTGAACAGCGACAGCACTCCGCCCACGCAGATGTACGCGGCCGCGCTCTCCGATCCCAGCAGGATTCCGAAGAACAGGAAGCAGACGCCGAACCGGACCGCGTTCGATCCCACGAAGACGTTCCGGACGCCGTAGCGGTCCACGATGATTCCGGTCAGCGGGAGCACCAGGATGGTCGGCAGCCACTCGACCAGGAGCGACACACCCGAGGACTGCACACTGCCGGTGACCCGGAACACCATGAGCGGAATGGCAAAGAGCAGGAAGCGCTCGATAAAGGTCTGGAAAAGCAGATAGATTTTGAGCGACAAGAATTCTCCCCCGTGCGCCGCGCGAGGTCGCCGCCGGCGCCGCCTAATGCGAGTTGCGCTTTGACGTGATCATGTCACCCTCACATCCTGACCCAGCCATAGCGGACTGTCAACATGCTTGAAACAAAAACAGAAGCGGCGTGAATCCCCTGCCCCGGCCCCTCCGCACCAGTCCGCCGCAGCCGCGAGTGGAGCGCGCCGAATTCGCCTCCTCGAATTCCAAACGTGAGCCGCCTCACGCCCTTTAGGCCATCGTCGACATCAGGAGCGGGAAGGCGTCCGCCACCGTCTCCACGATCCGGTCCGGGACCGGCACCCCGGCCGGCAGCGCGCTGCCCTGCGAGACCCAGATCGTCGACATGCCCAGGGGTGCGGCGCCCGCGACGTCGTGCTCCAGGGAGTCGCCGACCATCCACGCGCCCTCCAGTCCGGTGGCGGCGCGGCGCGCGACGAGCCGGAAGACGTCCGGGTGGGGCTTGCTCACCACCTCGTCGTCGGCGAAGCACACGGCGTCGAACAGGTCGGCCAGGCCGTCACGCATCTTGGGCCGTTGCTGGTCCTCCCTGCCGTTGGTCAACAGGGCCAGCAGCCAGCCGTGTTCACGCAGCGCGCGGAGCTGCTCCGGGACACCGTCGAAGGTCCGCACGAGCCGCGGCCAGCGCTCCCAGAACAGGCGCCGCAGCTCGGCCGGCGACTCGGGGAAGCCGAAGCGGTCGACGATCGCGCGGAAGGTCTCCGCCGGGGACACCGGCCGCTGCTGCTCGTTGCGCAGGAACTCCAGTCCGTCCGGTCCCAGGCCGCGCTGCTCGGTCAGCTCGACGAACCACCGGTCGATCGCGCCGGTGCTGTCCACCAGGGTGTCGTCGAGATCGAATATGGCGAACTTCTTCACGCGTGACCACGCATCCTCGGGTCGGTGGAGCGAGCAGGGAACGAGCCCGCGGCTCGTGGTTCCGAGCCGTGGGGCCGCCCCCGGTGCCGGGGG
>NZ_JBHVFE010000682.1:0-3362 GCF_042801945.1 Kitasatospora sp. NPDC057542 | reverse complement strand
GGGCGGTGGAGGGACGCGGGGGGACTACTCCTTGGAGCGGACGCGCAGGTTGGTGATCAGCGGGCCCTCGGTGGTCTCGCGGAAGAAGTCGTTGCCCTTGTCGTCGACGACGATGAAGGCCGGGAAGTCCTCGACCTCGATGCGCCAGACCGCCTCCATGCCGAGCTCGGCGTACTCCAGCACCTCGACCTTCTTGATGCAGTCCTGGGCGAGCCGGGCGGCCGGGCCGCCGATCGAGCCGAGGTAGAAGCCGCCGTGCGCGGCGCAGGCGTCGGTGACCTGCTTGCTGCGGTTGCCCTTGGCGAGCATGACCATGGAGCCGCCGGCCGCCTGGAACTGGTCGACGTAGGAGTCCATCCGGCCGGCCGTGGTCGGGCCGAAGGAGCCGGAGGCGTAGCCCTCGGGGGTCTTGGCCGGGCCCGCGTAGTAGACCGGGTGGTCCTGGAGGTACTTGGGCATGCCCTCGCCGGCGTCCAGGCGCTCCTTGATCTTGGCGTGGGCGATGTCACGGGCGACCACCAGGGTGCCGGTGAGCGAGAGCCGGGTCTTCACCGGGTACTTGGACAGCTCGGCGCGGATCGCGGGCATCGGCTGGTTGAGGTCGACCCGCACCACGCCGGCGTCGCCCGCGGCGGAGCCGCTCACCAGCAGGGCCTCGTCGGTGGTGTCCGGCAGGTACTTCGCCGGGTCGGTCTCCAGCTGCTCCAGGAACACGCCCTCGGCGGTGATCTTGCCGAGCGCCTGGCGGTCGGCGGAGCAGGAGACGGCCATCGCGACCGGCAGCGAGGCGCCGTGGCGCGGCAGGCGCACCACGCGCACGTCGTGGCAGAAGTACTTGCCGCCGAACTGGGCGCCGATGCCGATCTTCTGGGTCAGCTCGGTGACCTTGGCCTCCAGCTCCAGGTCGCGGAAGCCGTGACCGGTCCTGGCGTTGCCGGAGGTCGGCAGGTTGTCCAGGTAGTGCGCCGAGGCGTACTTGGCGGTCTTCAGCGCGAACTCGGCGCTGGTGCCGCCGATCACGATGGCCAGGTGGTACGGCGGGCAGGCCGCGGTGCCCAGCGAGCGGATCTTCTGCTCCAGGAACGAGAGCATGCTCGCCTCGTTCAGGATGGCCTTGGTCTCCTGGTACAGGTACGACTTGTTGGCGGAGCCGCCGCCCTTGGCCATGAACAGGAACTTGTACGCGTCGCCGTCGGTGGCGTACAGCTCGATCTGGGCCGGCAGGTTGTTGCCGGTGTTCTTCTCGTCCCACATGGTCACCGGGGCCATCTGGGAGTAGCGCAGGTTGAGCTTGGTGTACGCGTCGTACACGCCGCGCGCGATGGCGGACTCGTCGCCGCCCTCGGTCAGCACGTTCTGGCCGCGCTTGCCCATGACGATCGCGGTGCCGGTGTCCTGGCACATCGGGAGGATGCCGCCGGCCGAGATGTTGACGTTCTTCAGCAGGTCGAGCGCGACGAAGCGGTCGTTGGGGCTGGCCTCCGGGTCGTCCAGGATGCGGCGCAGCTGGGCGAGGTGGGCGGGGCGCAGGTAGTGCGAGATGTCGTGCATCGCCTCGGCCGTCAGCAGCCGCAGCGCCTCGGGCTCGACCTGGAGGAAGGTGCGACCGCCCGCCTCGAAGGTGGAGACACCCTCGGAGGTGAGCTTGCGGTACGGGGTCGGGTCAGCGCCCAGGGGGAGCAGGTCGCTGTACTCGAAGTCTGGCGTGGGAGCCATGGGGGCGGTCCTTAGCTGTCCAGTTGGTCCGGCTGCGTCGGCGAAGCACCATCCAGGGTAGGACCCGGTGGAAGTCGGCATGCGGACAGGTCCGCCTTGCGTGACCGGGCTCACTCGCGCGGGAGTGCGACCGACTAGGCTGACCCCGTGGACAACTCGCCGTCGCACGACGACCCGGGGCAGCCGCCGGTGCCGGCGCCCGTACCGATGACCAAACCCGAACTCAAGCCCGACGCCAGGGCCGAGACCGCACCGCGGCCGCACGCGCCGGTCGCGGAGGCGGAATTGCGCGTCTCCGACGCCGACCGCGAGAAGGTCGCGGAACTGCTGCGGGACGCCTACGCCGAGGGCCGCCTGGACGCGGACGAGCACGCGGAACGCATCGAGGCCGCCTACGCCGCGAAGACCTTCGGCGACCTCGTGCCGCTGACCCGGGACCTGCCGGCCCGTCCGCTGTCCTTCGAGAAGCAGCCGTTGGACGCCCCGCAGGCGACGCGGCCGCCGCAGCCGCCCGCGCGCCAGGAGTCCCCGACGGTGGTGGCGATCTTCGGCGGCGCGTCCCGCAAGGGCCGCTGGCGGGTGGGCTCGCACCTGAGCGCCTTCGCCGCGTTCGGCGGGGTGGAGATCGACCTGACCGACGCCGTGTTCGAGTCTCCCGAGGTGGAGATCACGGTGACGGCGATCTTCGGCGGGGTCGAGGTCCGGGTCCCGGAGAACGTGAGCCTGCAGGGATCCGGCGTCGGCATCTTCGGCGGTTTCGACGTCCGGGAGCAGACCGCGGCGGACCCGTACGCTCCGGTCGTCCGGGTCAAGGGCCTTGCGCTGTTCGGCGGTTGCGAGGCCAAGCCGCGCCGGGGCAAGAAGCTGAAGGAGTGGGTGCGCCGCCAACTCGGCGCCGACTGATCGTCGTTGACCTGCGCAGCGCCCGGCCGGGGGCCAACTCCCGGCCGGGCGCTCGGTGTTGCGGCCTGTGCACTGCGTAGCCGATTGCGTGCAGTGTGCATGAATCGCGGTCGGGCGGGGTAGTTCCTTCCGCACATCGCTTCTTGGACGGCTGCGCACCGGAGGCGGCCGAGCGGCCGTGCCGGGGTTGGACAGCGGGGGCTCGCGGCCGGCGGGGGAGCGAGGGTTCCCCGTGTCCAGAGCCTCGTCAGGAGTACGGCCGTGCTGCATCCGATCGAGTCCCGCACCACCTCGCCAGTCGCCGCTGCGCAGGTCCTGGAGCGCCGTCCCGGCGTCCGGCCGCAGCCGCAGTCCCCGGGCGGCCCGGCGGGCTCCCCCGCGGGTGAGGACAATCCCTGGCACACCGGTGCTGCGTGTCGGAGGGACGAGGCGGGGCTGTTCTTCGCGCCGTCCAAGGAACCGACGGCGGCCCGGTTGTCGCGCGAGGAGCAGGCCAAGCAGGTGTGCGCCCGCTGCCCGGTGCTGCTGGAGTGCCGCGAGCACGCGCTGGCCCAGCCGGAGCCGTACGGGGTCTGGGGCGGGCTGACGGCCGCCGAGCGGCGGGTGGTGCTGGCCCGGCGCCGCCGCCGGGACGCGGAGCTGCGCGAGGCGGCCCGGGTGGCGGCGGCCGCGCGGCGTCGGATAGCCGGGTGACGGCGGGTCCGGGAGCGGGAGGACGACGCACCGCGGCCCCGGCGGAGGGG
>NZ_JBHVFE010000681.1:0-3388 GCF_042801945.1 Kitasatospora sp. NPDC057542 | reverse complement strand
GTGGTGACGGTCCCGGCCGTCGTCGTCGGCCGTGTGACACGCGCCCGCCCCGCCGGGCCGCTTTTGAGCCGTAGACCGGCCGGATCCGGTGCGCCGCCCGAAGAGCCCCGGCTCCCATCCGCCCGCTGGGTAGAGTCGCGCCATGGTGACTGTGAACGCGGGGAGCCCCGCGGGCGGGCGACTGGCCGGCCGATCCTGTGTGGTGACGGGCGCGGCCAGCGGCATCGGACGGGCCGTCGCCGAACGCTTCCTCCGGGAGGGCGCGTCGGTGGTCGCCACCGATGTGGACGCGTCCGGGCTGGACCGGCTGGCCGATCAACTCCCGGGCGCCCTCAGTACGGTGGTCGGCGACGTGGCCCGGGACGAGGACGCCCGCCGGATGGTGGCGGCCGCCGTCGAGCGGCACGGGCGGCTGGACGTCCTGGTGGCCAACGCCGGGGTCATCCCGCTGATGGAGATCACCGAGGCCACCGCCGAGGACTGGGACCACGTGATGGCGGTGGACGGTCGCGGCATGTTCCTCACCTGCAAGTACGCGATCGAGGCGATGGCCGCGCAGGAGCGGCCCGGCGGTTCGATCGTCTGCCTGTCCTCCATCTCCGGTGAGGCCGGCCAGCGCGGCCAGTCGGTGTACGGGCCCGCCAAGTTCGTCGCCTCCGGCCTCACCAAGCACCTCGCCGTCGAATGGGCCGATCGCGGCATCCGGGTCAACGCCGTAGCCCCCGGCACCATCACCACCGAGCGCGTCGCCCGGCTGCACGACGAGCCCGGCGGTCCCGAGTACCTCGCGGCGATCGAGAAGCTGCACCCGATGGGCCGGCTCGGTGACCCGGCCGAGGTGGCGGCGGCCGTCCTCTTCCTCGCCTCCGACGACGCGTCCTTCGTCACCGGGGTCGTGCTGCCGGTGGACGGCGGGTACCTGGCGCAGTAGTGCGCCCGGCGCTCCGACTATGCGGTGAGCAGCTCGACCAGGGCGGACACCCCGTCCGAGCCGTGCCCGGCCCCGACCGCCCGCCTGGTGACCGCGAGCGCCGCGTCCAGGACGGAGGTGTCCAGGCCGTGCGCCCGGGCGGTGTGCACGACGTGCGCCAGCCCGGCCTCGGCGGAGGCGAGGCTGCTGTGGTCGCCCGGATGCCGGCGGTCGTCCGCGCGCTGTGCGAAGCGGTCGATCAGCGGCGGCAGCATGCTCGGCAACCCCTGGGCGTACGGCGCGAGCTCGGCGCCGGCGATGCCCTCGGCGCGGGCCAGCGCCAGGGCGTGCAGGTAGCCGTGCACGGTGGTCCAGAACAGGTCGAGCAGGGCGGCGTCGAAGGCCGCCGCCCGGCCCGGGTCCGTGCCCACGTGGCGCACGGTGCCCAGCGCCCGCAGCGTCTCCTCGTGGATGGCGAAGGCCTCGGCGTCGCCGCTCAGCAGGACGGTGCCCTCCGGGCGGCCGATGGTCGGGGTGGGGGTGAGGATCGCGGCGTTCAGCAGGCGGAAGCCCCGGGCCTCGGCGTCGGCGGCGTTCGCCCGCGCCTCGCCCGGCGCGACCGAGGTGGCGTTGACGACGGTCCGGCCGCCCAGCGCCGTCCCGGCGGCCTCCAGCACGGCCCGGGCGGCCGGCTGGTCGCGGACGCAGAGCAGGACGAGCGGGGCGAGCGCCACCGCCTCGGCGGCGCTCGCGGCCGACCGCGCACCGAGGGCGAGCGGTTCGGAGTCCCGGCCCGGCGTGCGGTTCCACACGGCGACCGGATGGCCGGCGGCCAGCAGCGCCCCGGCCAGCGCCCGACCCATCGGGCCCAGGCCGAGTACGGCAACGGCGGTACGGACAGGGGTGGTTGAGGAAGATCGTTCGTTCGGCACGGCCGTTACGCTAGACCTTCACGCCGACGGCAGAGTCAAGGCGGAGAGCCATGGTGGAGGATCCACCGAGGAGGTGTCCGCGATGCGGATCGGAGAACTCGCCCGGCGCACCGGCGTCACCCCGCGCGCCCTGCGGTACTACGAGGAACAGGGGCTGCTCACCCCCGAGCGCCGCGCCAGCGGCTACCGCGAGTACGGCGAGCCGGACGTGGACACCGTCCGCGGCATCCGCACCCTCCTCGCGGCCGGCCTCAACAGCGCCGTGATCGCCGAGATCCTCCACGGCCTGCCGCTCCCGGGACAGCGCCCTCCCGGCCCGACCTGCCCCGAGCTGCTCGCCGGCCTGGCCAGGGAACGCGCCCGGATCACCCACCGGATGGACGAACTCGCCGATGCCCTGGCCCTGTTGGACGCCATCGTGGCGGCAGAGGCGCCGAGCGAGGTGATCCGCTCCGGCCGACTGCGGGTGGCGGACCGCAAACCGGTCGGGGGCCGTGGGGCGGCCGCGGGCGGTGAGCCGGTTGGGGAGCGCAGGCCGGTCGAGGAGCGCCGCCCGCAGCCGGTGGCGCGGAAACTCGATGGCGTGCGCTCCCGGGCCGTGTTGGAGTGAGCGGATGAACCATGACGAGGTGCTCGCCCTGTTCGACGACCGGCTCCGGCGCAACGCGCCGCCCGACCCCGGCTGCCGCGTCGAACGCGACGGCGCGGTGGTCCGGCAGGTGGGCCCGGAGCACGGCTGGAACGGCGTGCTCTGGTCCGGCCTGGACGAGGCCGGGGCGGACGCGGCGATCGCCGCGCAGGTGCACCACTTCGCCGAGCTCGGGAGGGAGTTCGAGTGGAAGGCCTATTCCCACGACCTCCCCGCCGACCTCGGCGCCCGACTGCTGGCGGCCGGCTTCACCCCGGAGCCGGAGGAGGCGCTGATGATCGCCCGGATCGCGGACCTGCCCACCGAAGCCGCTCTGCCCGAGGGTGTCCGGCTGCTCCCGGTGACCGACCCGGCCGGGGTGGACCTGCTGATGGAAGCCCACAAACAGGCCTTCGGCACCGAAAAACCCGCTCTGCGCGAGCGGATTCTCGACCACCTGCGCGACGGCACCGAGACGGTCAGCATGGTCGTCGCGATGGCTGGCGACCGCCCGGTCAGCGGCGCCCGGATGGAACTGATCCCGGGCACCGGGTTCGCCGGGCTCTGGGGAGGCGGCACCGCACCCGACTGGCGCGGCCGGGGCATCTACCGCGCCCTCGTCGCCCACCGTGCCCGCCTCGCGGCCGGGCTCGGCTACCAGTACCTCCAGGTCGACGCGAGCGACCAGAGCCGCCCCATCCTCCAGCGCCTCGGCTTCGCCTGGCTGAGCACGACGACTCCGTACGTACGGGGCCTGGCTGGCGTGCCGGCCTGACCCCTGCCGGGGCGGGCTGCGGCCGACACAGCGGTGCCGACGCCCGCAAGGAGCTGGAGGCGGCGCCGGCCGGTGCGTACGACCTCGTGATCGCCGACGTCTTCGACCGCTCCCGCATTCCCGGGCCGATGACCACCGCGGGC
>NZ_JBHVFE010000680.1:0-3400 GCF_042801945.1 Kitasatospora sp. NPDC057542 | reverse complement strand
CCTCGAAGGGGCGGGGCACGGACAACTCGCCTGTCGCCTTGTGTGTGGCCTGATCGCCCGCCTACCGCTGGAAGGCGGACGGAGGGGGCGTGTGGGCCGGAAAGACGTGCAGGGCGCGGCCGACAAGCCACAGCGCGGACATCAGGTCGTGGCTGCTGGTGGCGATGTGTTTGCTGAACCGGCCGGGGGTCGGCTCGCCGTGGGTCCGGGCGATACCGAACGTGGTGCCGTCGGCCAGAACAGCGAACAAAGCGCGTTGACGGCGGGACCCATCCAGGTCGAACGCCCACCGCCCGACCACGATGAGCACCCCCACGGTCGGACCCTCGGGAACGCCGAGGACGTCCAGGCGAGGGGTCCGCGCGTCATGGGCGAGAGACCGGGCGTAGGCGGTCATGTCGGCAGGGAAGGTGGAGCTGCCACTGGGAAACCGCCCGGGCAGGACCAGATCGACGAACGCGGTGGGGCTTTCACCCGGCTCCACGCCCGGGAAGTAGCGGAACGCGTTGTCCGGGCGGCAGATGGTCATCAGCTTGATCGGCGCCTGCTCGTCGTCCTCCACCCTCATCTCCTCCAGCGGGGCGGTCTGCTGGATCCCTTCTTCGAATGCGATGAGGGCGCGGCCGATACTGGCGACGCCCTCCTTGGTGAGCAGAGAACGAACGTGGTCGTCGAACACGGTCATGATCAGCGGCCTCCTTGTCGCCGGGGGTACGCGCTGCGCCACTGGCACAGGGCACAGGAACGCAGCGGAAGAACGAGACGAACCGTAGGAACGCCAAACGGCCGATCAAGGGGACAGCGGGGCAGCCGAGGGACCACGGGGCAGCCGTCCGGCCAGTGGGAACACGACTGCACACCCACCCCCGGCCCGAGGCACGAGGAACAGACACCGCAACCAGCCAACGGCACCTCGACGTGGGGGCGGGCGAAGGCGTAGCCGCCCCAGCGGCGCGCCGAACCGGGCGGCCGTCTTCCTGCCACTGGCAGGCACCCAGCCGGACACTGAACAGCAGCCGGACGCGGTGCAACGGCGAGCGGCTGCAACAGTCCGATGCAGCATCGGCAGGTCGATCCGGCCCGCCGGGAGAACGCCCATGACCTGGCACCGGACGCGCCACTGCGCCCCACCCTCAACAATGAAGTCGAGAAATGGGGCGCAGCAGGATGCGTTGCAGGCCGGAGCTGGCCGGGGCGCAGCGCGGGGTGGGTGTGGCGAAGCGAGCGTCTACGGGGCGGGTGGCGAGGTCCGCAGGGTCCCGTCGGCGAGTTCCAGCTCGGTCAGGTTCCCGCCGAAGGCGAGGGCCCAGAAACGGCGCTCTCCGGTGGTGGGAGTGCGGGGGGTGATGCTGACGACGTCGCCCGCGGTCAGGCGGCGCACCGGCAGCGGCCAGTGGTCGGCGTGCTTGTCGACGGTCAGGCGGCGGCCGATCGCGGCGGCCTTGACGGCAGCGGCCTTCGGGTCGGGGGCCTCGACGACGAACGTCAGCGGCAGAGCGGGCAGGCCGGGATCCATGACCTGGGCCAGGACGTGCCCGGGCTGGTAGCCGAAGTGGTGCTCGGGCCAGCCACGGGGACCGGTGGTGACGTTCAGGTACGCGGTGGCGGTGAACAGTACGGCGGCCGGGGCGGCGGCCGGGGCGGCGGCCGGCGGGCGGCGCAGAACGGAACGGCGGTGTGCGGGCATGACAAGGCCCTCCCAGGCGTCAGTGAAGAACGAAAGGGGGAGAGAGAAACTTCGGCACCACACGGTGCCGACACAGCCACACAGCGGCCCGTGACGGCGACCCACGCGGCACGGCGGCCCGTGACGGCTCGCGTGACGACGGCGACGGCACGACAACGACGGCCCGTGGCGGCCGTACCCGGCGGCCCATGACAACTGGTGGCGGCCGGTGGCGGCGCTCACATGATGCGGCCGGACCGGGTGCTCTCCCCGGGAAGGAAAGTAGCCACGACACCGAGCCGATCAAGCACACCAACCACACCGAACGCGAGAGCTGTTCAGGACCGGCAGCCGGACACCCCACACCCGCCCCACCCGGCCTCCCACACCCAGAAAGCCCCCCCTGGAAACACCACACGCCCCCCAGCACCCCGCCGCGACCGGGCGGCGGCCGCTCGGTGCCCGGCGGGGTGTTCAGCCAGGGCGTGGAGTGCTGCTGGTGGCGGGACTGTGTCGGCGGGGCCGAACCCCGTACCTGCCCCTCCAGTGCCGGATGGGGCAGGTGCGGCGTGCGGGGGCGGTCAGGGGGCGGGGGTCCAGCCGTCGGCTGTACGGCGCAGCACCGTCCACTGGGTGAGGTGGCGGTGGACGGTACGCGAAAGCAGACGGGCGTGGTGGGCGATGGTGTCGGTGGTGACGGGCAGACCCGTGCCGTCCCACAGGACGGCGAAGGTGTAGAGGGCGGTGATGGCTCCCGCGCTGAGCTCGGGGTTGGCGACGACCAGTTCCAGGGCCCGCGGGCCGAAGGCGGGGTGAGTGCCGGGGCGAGAAGGGGCGGCGGGGCGGACGGCGTCGGTGATGAGGTCCACGACGAAGCCGGCACGGGTGTCGACGTCGAACACCTCGAATTCGTCGATCTCGCGGGGGTCTTGCCCGCGCATCACGTCGGCGGCCTCGTGGGCGGCGTCGAGAGGGTTGTGTGCGTGGATGGCCCCGGTGGTCCACGACACCTCGTAGTGACGCTGCGCGCCGCCCTTGTCCTCGGTGTCCGAGGTCATGGCAGCAGAGGCTGTGGTGGGACGGACAAACATGGTCCTCCTTGGAGGGTCAGGTGATGGCGGGGTTGCCAGCCGGGACGGCTCGCGGACAGACGGAGAGGTATGGGGCGGCAGGGGTGCGGGACGCCGGGTCGGCATCTGCGCCCCGTCATCCCAGGGGCGGGTAGGGGAAATGCCGGGAGAAGCCCGGCCGACCACGCCGGAGGGAACCCAGACGGCCAGGCGGACCAGGATGCGCTGGCCGGGGCACCGTCGATGAAAGAGGACGGGGCCCTGGCTGGCGTGTCACCACCGAACCCCTGCTCGGTGTTCGGGACCGAACGGAGTGGGGCTTCCCCGACACCTCAACCCCTCTGCGGGGGGGTGGGGGTGGTGAAGCCCGCACCACTGGAGCGCAACAGCACACGGAAGCCGCCGGGCGGGCACAAGACGCACCGTAGGACCGGCAGCCGGCCAGTCAACCCCAGCCAGGCCGGAGCGGACCGGGCCGGGACCCGCAGCAGCCCGGGAACCTCATCCTCCGCAGGGAAAAGGGGCCGATTGTCCGGCCCTGAACCGGTCCGGCGCTGCTGTGGGCGCTGTCCCGCGCGCAGCGGTTCCACACCAGGTGGATGGGCCCGGCACGGGGCGGCGGACCTGTGCAAGATGCGACGGCGCCCGGGCACCCCATGTGGGG
>NZ_JBHVFE010000679.1:0-3418 GCF_042801945.1 Kitasatospora sp. NPDC057542 | reverse complement strand
CTGGCCGACTTCCTACGCAGAAGTGGGAGGAGGGATAGCGCCATGCTGGAGGCGGTCGGAACTGATGCAGTGTCGTCCGGCTACCCCCGCGCGGACGTGCACGACGCGCTGTGCGGCTCGACGTTGGCCGGCCTCCCGTACGCCGGGTGGTGGTCATCTCGCCCTCTCGGTCCGCGGGCGACGGGCAGGGGGCGGTGGCCCAGGCGGGCGATCAGGGCGTAGGTCGCGGCCGGGGTGGCGCCACGGGAGAGGGTGTGGCGGGCGAGGGTGGCGAGGTGCATCGGGGATCGGGCTTTCAGGCGAGGGTGGTGGCAGGGGCGACGAGGGCCCAGACGAACTTGCCGATGCCGCAGGGCCGGGAGGCGCAGCCCCAGCGTTCGGCGAGCTCGTCGACGAGGAACAGGCCGCGCCCGTGCTCGTCGTCCGGGGCGGCGATACGGAGGGAGGGGCGGGTGGTGCCGGCGTCGTGGACTTCGAGGCGCAGGTGGGAGTCTACGAGGGCGAAGCGGACCTCGATGTGGCGGTCGGCGGGCGCGTCGGAGTGCTGGACGGCGTTGGCGAACAGCTCGCCCAGCAGCAGCTCGGCGGTATCGCGGTAGCGGTCCCCGGAGGGCAAGCCGGAGAGGTAGGCCCGAAGCAAGTACCGCGCGAGGGGCGTGGATTCAGCCCGCGAGTCGAGGCGCGCGACGAACGTCCGGGGCGGCTGGTGGGTCTTGAGCATGGGGGAGCACCTCAAGGGGCGGAGGGGAGTGCGTTAGAGGGCGACAGAGCGGCCAACCGAGACCAAGACGACATCCTCGCCGCCGCGCTGGGTGCTGACGCATGGTCACGGATAGAGCATCGAGCATTGCCGGGACTGCCACCAGGGTCACGGTGAGTACCCACCGTGGAGCCTTCGTGTAGTCACCACGGCCGGTACCCTCGTGGCACCATCGCCCAGGGAGGCCCGCTTGCCCGCGCCGGAACCGCTCCCCGAACGACTGCTGACCGACCCGACTTTCGTGGCGGCATGCGCGAGCAGGCAGATCGGTCCCGTTTTCCGGGCCATCGCGAGGCAGGCAGGTATCGGGCCGGCTCAGATTGCCCGGCGCACCGGCCTCTCGACCAGCCGTGTCACGGAGATCATGAGCGGGCCGCGGGAAGTCTCCAGCATGGATGTGATCGAGCGGATTGCCGACGGCCTGCACGTCCCTGGCTGGATGCTCGGCCTGGCCGACCGGTCATGGGAGGCGGCGACCGGCCCCGCCGGCTACCAGCCGGCCACCGCACCCGAGACCTGGGAAGTCCTTGACATGCTGTCCCGATCCACCACGTCCGACGCCGCCCTGACACACCTGGAAGCGGCTGTCGCCGATGTGGCCTACCGCTACCCGTCGACCGTACCCACCGAGTCCATGCCCATCCTTCAACGGCAACTGGCCGGCGTACACGAGCTGCTCGCTCGCCCGCAGTCCCTCACCGCCCGGCGCCGTGGCGTACGGATACTGGCTGCCATCGCCGGCCTTTTGGGACTGGCCCACCACGACCTCGGCGACCGGAGCCGCAGTGAAGCGCACTTCCACCTCGGCGCCGTCGCTGCAGGTGAGGGGGAAGCAGATGATCTCACCGCGTGGCTCCTCACCATGCAGAGCATCGTCGAGTACACAGCCGGGCGGCGCGATACCGCCGCCGCGCTCCTTCGGCAGGCCGCCGCGCACGGCGAGACCGCAGCACCCCGGCGTCGTGCCTGGATCGCCGCCAATCTCGCTCGCGTGCTTGCCGCAGGCGGTGACCGGGGCGCAGCACTGGCCGCACTCGACCAAGCCGCGCATCACCTCGACCTCGCGGAGGACGGCACGATCGGCGGCCTCGACTTCTTCACCGCACCACGGCTGGACGGTCTCGCCGGCGAGACGTACGCACACCTTGGTGAGCATGACGCTGCCAGCCACCTACTTGAGACCGCCATCGGCCGCCGGGCAGTTGCCGATCTCAAGGGGAGGGCCGTCCTCACCTTCGACCTCGCCGAGGTGCGGCTCGCCCAAGGCGACTTCGAAGCCGCGTGTGTCACGGCACACTCCGCCCTCGACCTGGCACGGGCCAGTATCATCCAGCCGATCGTCCTGCGCGCCCAGGCGCTCCAGGTATCCCTGTCGCCCTGGTCGGCCGAGAGACCTGTACGGGAGCTCGCCGCACGCGTGAGAGAGTCGGGAAGGCAACTGGTGCGCGCGTGAGGGAGGAACTGCCCGTGGAATGGGAGGTGTTCGGGCGTCGGCAAGTCTACGGGAGCCCGTGGGTCGAGGTCTGGCTCGATGACGTCGAGATCCCCGGTGTCGGCCGGATCGACCATCACGTCGTCCGCTACCCCCGCGCCTCGACCACCGCCGTCGTCACCAACGAGGCCGGCGAGTTCCTCCTCCTCTACCGGCACCGGTTCATCACCGGCCACTGGGGCTGGGAGGTACCGGCCGGATGGGCCGAGCCTGGCGAGGAGCCGGCGGCGGCCATCGTCCGCGAGGTCGAGGAGGAGACCGGTTGGCGTCCCGGCCGGGTCGAGCTGTTGACCGAGTACGACGCCATGGCCGGCATCGGCGACGCCCACTTCCACACCTACCACGTCACGGATTGCACCCGGGTCGGCGACCCCGAGGACGTGTCCGAGGCGACCCGCGTGGAGTGGGTACCCGAAAGCGAAGTGGTGAAGCTGCTGACGAACGGCGGGGTCCCGGACGGACCGTCGCACGCCGCCCTGTCCTATTTCCTCGGCCCGCATCGACTCGCTCGGCAGTTCTGACCGCCTCGACTACGCGTCAGTCGACCGCCCCGTGGCACGGTACGCGGACGCTCGCCGCGCTCAACGGTTCGCACTCTTCGTAGTCGATGTGCTACTTTCCGCATCATCAACAGAACATAGGAGACCCCGGCGGTGCTGGAACACCCCGGGGTCGGGCACCAGGAGCAGCAACTCCAGATGCAGATTCATCGTAGCGTTCACACGCGCGCGTTCACCGTCCTTCCGAACGGCCTGTTGCAGGACCGTCGGCTCAGTTACACCGCCCGGGGCCTCCTCGCCGACCTGCTCTCCCGCCCCGACGGGTGGCGGGAGGACGGACGGCAGATGGCGGACAGCAGTCCGCAGGGCCGGGGCGCCGTCCGGCGGGCGCTCAAGGAGCTGAAGGACGCCGGGTACTACCGCGTCGACACGGTCCGGATGTCCAACGGCACCGTGCGGTCCGAGGCCCATGTCTTCGACACCCCGCAGTCGGCACCGACTGTCCCCCGCCCGGCCTCCGGTGGGCGAGGGACCGGCGGCTCTGTCACCCCTCCCGTAAAGGACCCGGAGCAAGAACCCACCCTCCCGGATGAACGGACGCGGGCGGCCGTGGCCACGCTGTTCCGGGTGATCCGGCCCGAACCGCGTCTGCGCCTCGGCGAGGCC
>NZ_JBHVFE010000678.1:0-3425 GCF_042801945.1 Kitasatospora sp. NPDC057542 | reverse complement strand
CACCCGAACGGCGGGGCGGGACACCACGGATGCGTCAGCTGTTGGTCGTCAGCAGACGGTCGGCCAGGGCGTCGGCGAGACGGTAGGCCTCGTCGGCCGAGAGGGTGCGGCAGATGGCGTCCGCCAGTTCCTCGACGTTGTGCCAGTCGACGCTGCCGAGTCCCGCCTGCGGGGCGGCGGCTGCCGGCTTCTCGCGCTGCTCCGGCATCGGGAGCGGCTCGGAATTTTCCGCGGAAAATCGGTCGGTGCCCGATGCGGGCTCAGCGCTCGCGAGCGGAGCCTGCGGGACGGTCTCCGGCCGGGGTGCTGCGGGAGCCACCGGCTCCGCCACCGACGGTGCCGCCTCGGCAACCGGCTTGACGGTCGGCGCAGGCGTGACAACCGGCTGCGGAGCCGGCACGGCCGAGGAGGTGTCCTTGGCCGGGGCCTTCGCCTCCAGCCTGGCCGCCCGCTTCGCCGCGACCGCGTCGGCGTCGGCCTGGAGCAGCTGCTCCAGTTCAGCCGTCTGCTCGGCCAGGGACATCTCCTCGATGCCCTTCACCGAACCGAGCCGGCGGGCGACGTTGATGGAGAGGCCCTCCTCGCCGCGTGCCTTGGCCCGCACCTGGCGCTGCAGCTCGGGGTGGAGCTTCAGCAGGTTCTTGCGGTGCGAGATCCAGCTCTGGGACCAGCCCTCCGCTTCGGCTGCCTCCTTGGCGGTCGGGTACTGCGCCACGATGAGCAGGACCGCGTTGGCCTCCTCGATCGGGTCGAAGTCCTTGCGCGCCATGTTCTCGTCGAGCGCGGCCCGCAGCAGGGTCGCCTTGGACTCCGCCACCGAGTCGTCCACGACGACGAGCAGCTTCTCGCGCCCGTACAGCTCCGCGGCCGCCCGCCGACGGTTGCCGTTGACGACGATCACGTCCTGCGGACCCGCTCCCAGCGTCTGCCGGTCCTCCGGCCACAGCCGCAGGTAGGCGGCCGGGGTGACGGCGAGGCAGCTCTGCAGCTGGCGGTCCTTGATGCTCGCCAGGTCGGAGAGGTCGCCCAGCTCGTCGCGGGGGTTGCGCGGGTTGGGGAGGCAGCTGGCGGTGGGGATCCACTTGGCCACCGGGGCGTCGTTGGCGCTGTCCACACCCGGAGCGTCGACGACCGGGTCGGCGGCCATCGAGGCGAAGGAAACGCGACGGCCTGCCATCAGCGGCCCCCGTAGCCGAGCTCAAGGGACAGACGGAAGAAGTCCTCGCGGGCCCGGTAGGCGGTACCGCTCTCCTTGTACTGGGTGACGACCGTTCCCTCGGCCACCGCCCGAGAGTGGATCTTGTACCGGCGCAGGACGGTCTTGGCGCGGGGCCAGCCCTTCGCGGTGATGTACGCCTCGGTGTCCTCAAGGTCGGCGCGGCCGTCCCGGGGGTCCCAGTTGTTGACGACGATCCGGAAGGGGATGTCCATCGGCTCGATGACCTTCTGGATGGTCCGGGCCGTCGGGTCGAAGCACAGCGGCTCGGTGATCATCGGGACCAGGACGTCATCCGCGATCTCCAGCGCCCTGCGCAGGATCTCCTCGTCCGCCAGGGTGCCCGGCGTGTCGATGAAGATGTGCTGGTACTCGTCCTTCTCGCCGAGGACGTCGTACGTGCACGCCGCGAGGTTGACCGTGGTGGTGGTCTTGCCCACGCCGCCCTTCTGGTTGGCGATGACGTGGATCTTCGCGCCGGTCTTCTTCAGGTGGATCAGCTGCTCGGCGTGGTCGTGCGCCGCCATGAAGTCGAAGGGCAGGTTGTCTCCCACCCGCTCGGCCCAGACGACGGCGGACCCCTGGGGGTCGGTGGACACGACAAGCACAGATGGCTTCATGATGTTCCGTTCTCTCCGTGGGCTTCCCGGGCCGACTGCCCGGTACTGCGGATGCCCGCCGCGCAAAGCCGTGGGCGGTGGACGGAGAACAGCATTCCAGATGATCAGCCCGGAGCCTGACGCGACCCGCGTGTGATGGAGCACAAAGGCAGGTTTGCGGGGGCTGCTTTCCCGGAAGGCCGCTGTGCTTGTCCGACAGGATTTCAAATATTCAGATTTTCTACCTGCGGTGATGTTCAGTTGCTGGAGGGGGGAGTCAATGCGCGAGGGCCGTTTGCTTCGAGTGTGCGGCGCGGACGTTGAGCGTTCGTAGGGCCGCGTGACTGTGGTGGCATGAGAAATTCTGTCCCCAGTCGGCCATGGCCCGTCCCGTCGGTCCGGCAAGCCGCCCTTCCGCGAGGGCGATCGCGACTGACGGCTACCGTCACCACCGCTACCCAGAGACCCGGATCAGCGCAGGCCCTCACTCTCCCATGGCCGGCGCCCGGACCGAAGGCCGTCGCAGAAGGCAGTGATCTGCCCGTACCCCCGTCACACCCGGCCGCTGGCCATCAGGGCGACGTGAGGCAAGAGCAGGAACCCGTCGGGACCAGCGAACTCGGCGCTGAGCGTGTCGAGCTGTCGCTTGATCTCCGCCTGGACTTCCGGGGCCTGACTGACCACGATCTGCCCGATCGTGGCCACCCCGGAGGCCGGCCCGCTCCACCACTCCTCGACATCGGCACGGTGATCCCAGCTCAAGGTCTCACATGCCGTCTCGGCCAACCCCGCCGAGGCCAGCAGGTCCGTGAGGCCTTGCTCGGTCCGCGGGAAGTCGTCCTCCGAGGCCAGAGCGGGCAGATCGGACGGCCGCACCACACCTGCGGCCTGGATCGCCCGGCCGATCAGGGCCTGGCCGGGAGCCGGCGGAGAAGCCCAGATCGTCACAGCGACCGTCCCCCCGGGACGGGTCACCCGCCGCAGCTCGGCGAGCGCCTGCTGTGGACGGCCCACGTGGTTGAGCACGAAGTTGCCCACCACCGCGTCGAACTCCCCGTCCGTGAAAGGCAGCTCCGGCAGCGCCGCCACCTGGACCTCCGCCGCCGGAGCAGCCTGCCCGGCCAGGTCGACCATGCCGGGCTCGGCGTCCACGGCCGATACCTTCGCCCCACGCGCACAGGCCGCCACCGCGACCGTCCCCGTCCCGGTTCCCACGTCCAGAACACGCGCACCCGCCCGGACACCGGCGACATCCAGAAGCCGTTCAACCGGATAGGCGCACAGCTTCGCGAAACTGTCGGCATAGGCCCTCGCACTGCCCGACCAGATCCGCCGCTCGCTCTCATCGAAAAGCGTCACAGTCCCCCGCCCCTCCGCGGACACATAGATCAACTCCACGGGACCCTAACGCACCGCCTCCCAGCCCGAGTGGTCTCTCCTTGTGGAACCCGCGCTCAACGAGTCCGAGATCCTCGCCCGCATGGGGCAGAGGCGGGCAGGCCGGTCGCCGGAGTTCGCCGCCGGCATCCCGCACCTGCTGAAGGGCGAGTTCAGCGACAACGCCGGCACCCCGGGCCGCGTCCGCCGGTCACCGGCGTCCTCCTTCAGGA
>NZ_JBHVFE010000677.1:0-3438 GCF_042801945.1 Kitasatospora sp. NPDC057542 | reverse complement strand
GTCCAGCTCCCGCGGGACCGCCCTTCGGCGTTCCCCCGCCCGCCCAACATCACAGTCGTACGACCAAACATGCCTGAATGCGGGTGATTTGCCCGTGATGGACCAGTGCGCCGCAACCGCGCCCCGCCCCGGGCGTTCTAATCTGACGACTGTCATATCCCTGCGGCCACCCAGGATGGATCCTCATGTCAGCGGCACCGCCTGACAACGACGTGCTGTGGGCCCGGGAGATCGTCAAGTCCCATGACGGCACCCCCGCCCTGCGCGGCATCTCGATCGGCGTCCGCGAGGGTGAGGTGCTCGCCGTCACCGGCCCGCGCGGCTCCGGCAAGAGCACCCTGCTCGGCTGCCTCTCCGCTCAACTCCCGGTCGACGAGGGCGAGGTCTGGTTCAACAGCGCCCCCGTGCACACCCTCGCCCGGGCCGGCCGCGAACGGCTGCGGCGCGACCGCTTCGGCTTCGTCGGCTCCGAGCCCCACCTGGTGCCCGAACTGACCGCCCGGGAGAACGTCGCCCTGCCGCTGCTGCTCGCCGGGGCCGGCAACAAGGCCGCCTACACCGCCGCCGACGAGTGGCTGGAACGCCTCGACGTCGGCGACTGCGCCCGGCAGCGCCCCGAGCAGCTGGTCCAGAGCCGGCGTCAGCGGGTCGCCGTCGCCCGCGCCCTCGCCCCGCTGCCGCCCGTCGTCTTCGCCGACGACCCCACCGCCCCACTGCACCGCGAGGCCGCCGACCAGGTCATGCGGATACTGGCCAGCGCGGCCCGATCCCACCAGCTCACCCTCGTCCTGGCCACCCACGACCCCGAGCTCGTCCGGTTCGCGGACCGCGCCGTCACCCTCCTCGACGGACGGCTCACCGCCCCCGCCGCCCCCGTCCCCCGCAGCACCTCCGCCCCCGGGGCCCCCGGAGCGCCCGCCGTCACGGCCACCCACCGCTGACGACGCCGAGCCGCTGAAAGAGTCGACGTGTTCTATCTCCGTCTGGCCCGGGGCTACCGGGTGCCCGACCTCGGCCGCTGGCTGCTCACGGCGCTGGCCGCCGCCGTGGTCGCCGCCTTCCTGCTGCGCTCCCTCGGCCGGGCGATGAGCGACCCGACCGGCGGCGCCGACCCGCTGGTCCGGCTGCTCTGGTGCCTGCCCCCGCTCGCCGCCGTCGCCTGGTTCGCGGCCGTCGCCGCCGGTGCGGTGCCCGCCCGGCGGCCCGAGCGGATCGCGGGTCTCACCGCGGCCGGGGCCGGCTCCCGCCGGATCCGCACGCTGATCGCCGGTGAGGTCGCACTCGCCGCCACCCTCGGCAGCGTCCTCACCCTGCTGTGCTTCCTGGTGCTGCGCAACGACATCGCCGGGCCCGCGCTCGCCCCCGACCTCGGCATGGGCGTGCCGCTGCCGCCCGCCGCGCCGGTCGTCCTGCTCGCCCTGGTCCCGCTCACCGCCGGCACCGCCGCCGCCTGCGCGGTGCCCGTCACCGAGACCCTGCCCGGCGGCCGCACCCACGCCCCGACCGGCTTCGGCGTCTGGCGGATCGCCCTGGCGATCGGGCTGGGCGTGATCGGCGCCGCGCTCGAACTCATCGCGCTGCGGCCCGACGCCGCCGCCGACGGCCGCCCGATCCACCTGCCCGCCGGACTCGGCAGCACCAGCACCGCCGCCCTCGGCGGCTGGGCCGCCAGCGCGCTCGGCATCGCCCTGCTCACCGGCCCGCTGCTGGCCTGGGCCGGACGGCTGCTCGCCCTCGGGCGGCCGACCCCGCTGCGGCTGCTGGCCGGGCGCGGCCTCACAGCCCAGGCCCGCCGGCTCGGCGCGCCGCTGGCCGTGCTCACCCTCACCGTCGCGCTGGTGCTCACCACCGTCCGCTACTGGATCGGCACGCCCGACAGCGCCGACGCGCTGCCCGCGATCGAGGCCTGCCTGGTGCTCGGCTGCGCGACCGCCGCGGTGATCGTCCGCCTCGCCGAGGTCCGTACCGACCGCCGTCAGGTCACCGACGCGCTGCTGCGCCTCGGCACCTCGCCCCGGCTGCTGTTCGGGGCGGTCGCGCTGCGCACCCTCGCGGTGGGCAGCACGCTGCTGCTGACCGGCGGGGCGACCGCCGCACTGGCGGCCGCCGGGCTCCGGTAGGGGTTTCCTGCGGTACGGGTTTCCTGCGGTGGGACTCAGCCCGCCGCGGCGAGCTGGCCGCAGGCACCGTCGATCTCCTGGCCGCGGGTGTCGCGGACGGTCGTCGGCACGCCGTGCGACTGGAGCCGGCGGACGAACTCGCGCTCGTCCTCGGGCCGGGAGGCCGTCCACTTGGAACCGGGGGTCGGGTTCAGCGGGATCAGGTTGACGTGCACCCGGCGGTTCTTGATCAGCCGGCCGAGCAGGTCGGCCCGCCAGGCCTGGTCGTTGATGTCCTTGATCAGCGCGTACTCGATGGAGATCCGGCGGCCGGACTTCTCCGCGTAGTTCCAGGCCGCGTCCAGCACCTCGGCGACCTTCCACCGGGTGTTCACCGGCACCAGCTCGTCGCGAAGCTCGTCGTCCGGGGCGTGCAGCGACAGCGCCAGGCGGCAGCTGAGGCCCTCGTCGGCGAACCGGTGCATCGCCGGGACGAGGCCGACGGTGGAGACCGTGATGCCGCGCTGGGACAGGCCGAAGCCGTCCGGCGCCGGGTCGGTCAGCCGGCGGATCGCGGACAGCACCCGGTTGTAGTTGGCCAGCGGCTCGCCCATGCCCATGAAGACCACGTTGGACAGCCGCGCCTCGCCGCCGGGGATCTCCCCCGACTTGAGCGCGCGCATCCCTGCGGCGATCTGCTCGACGATCTCGGCGGTGGAGAGGTTGCGGGTCAGCCCGGCCTGGCCGGTGGCGCAGAACGGGCAGTTCATGCCGCAGCCGGCCTGCGAGCTGATGCACATGGTGACCCGGTCCGGGTAGCGCATCAGCACGGACTCCACGAGCGTGCCGTCGAAGAGCTTCCAGAGCGTCTTGCGGGTGGCGTCGTCGTCGCAGGAGACGTGCCGGACCACCGACATCAGCTCGGGCAGCAGGCTCCCGGTGAGCTTCTCCCGGCTGACGGCGGGGATGTCCGTCCAACTCGCCGGGTCGTTCGACATCCGGCCGAAGTAGTGGTTGGAGAGCTGCTTGGCGCGGAACGGCTGCTCGCCCAGCTCGGCGACGGCCTCCTTGCGCTCGGCGGGGCTCAGGTCGGCGAGGTGTCGCGGGGGCTTGGCGCCGCGCGGCGCGACAAAAGTGAGTTCTCCGGGCTTAGGCATGGTTGTTCCAGTGTCGCAGATTCACCCGCGTGGGCTCACCCGGCGCCGGTGAAGGCCAGGTAGAGCAGCCAGGCCACCGGGGCGGTGGGCAGCAGCGAGTCGAGCCGGTCCATGATGCCGCCGTGGCCCGGCAGCAGTGTGCCCATGTCCTTGATGCCCAGGTCGCGCTTGATCATGGACTC
>NZ_JBHVFE010000676.1:0-3447 GCF_042801945.1 Kitasatospora sp. NPDC057542 | reverse complement strand
GGCCCGGTGCGGCGGGGCGCCGTGCCCGGGGCGGTCGTCGCCCTCGGCACCGTCAGCCTGGTCACCGACATCTCCTCCGAGATGGTCGCCGCCGTCCTCCCCCTCTACCTGCTCACCGGCCTCGGCCTCTCCCCGCTCGGCTTCGGCCTGCTCGACGGCATCCAGAACGGCTTCAGCGCGCTGGTCCGGCTGGTCGGCGGCCACCTCTCCGACCGCCGCGGCCGCGACGGAGCCGCCCGCCACAAGGCCGTCGCGGCCGTCGGGTACGGGCTGTCCGCGCTGTGCCGCCCGCTGCTGCTGTTCGTCCACACCGTGCCGCTGATCGGCGCCGTGATCGCCGTCGACCGCACCGGCAAGGGCCTGCGCACCGCGCCCCGGGACGCGATGATCTCGCTCGCCACCGAACCCGCCCACCGTGGCCGGGCGTTCGGCGTGCACCGGGCGATGGACACGGCCGGCGCCCTGCTCGGCCCGCTCACCGCCTTCCTGGTGCTGCGGCTGGCCGGCGGCCCGCTGCTCGCCGACGGCGGCGAACGGCACGGCTACGACGCGGTGTTCACGGTCAGCTCGTGCGTCGCGACGCTCGGCGTGCTGATCCTGCTGCTGTTCGTGCCGAACCGGCAGCAGCGTGACGACTTGTCGACTTCCGCGCCCTCGCTGCGCGACAGCCTCACCCTGCTGCGGCTGCCGGGGCTGCGCCGGTTGACGTTCTGCTCCGTCCTGCTCGGCCTCACCACCGTCAGCGACTCCTTCCTCTACCTGCTCGTCCAGCGCCGGCTGGACCTGCCCGTCGGCCTGTTCCCACTGCTGCCGCTGGGCACCGCCGCCGCCTTCCTGCTGCTCGCCGTCCCGCTCGGCGCGCTCGCCGACCGGATCGGCCGCCACCGGCTCTTCCTCGCCGGGCACGGGGTGCTGCTGCTCGGGTACGGGCTGCTGCTCTCGCCGCTGCGCGGGCTGCCGGCGGTGCTCTGCGTGCTGGTGCTGCACGGCACCTTCTACGCGGCCACCGACGGCGTGCTCGCCGCCGCGGCCGCCGACGCCGTACCGGCCGAGCAGCGCGGCGCCGGGCTCGCCCTGGTCGGCACCGGGCAGGCGCTGGCCCGGTTCGCCTGCTCGCTGCTGTTCGGCGCGCTGTGGGGCGCGGTCGGCGGCCCGGCGGCGCTGGGCTGGTCGGCGGGGGCGCTGGCGCTGTGCGTGCTCGGCGCGGCGGTGGTGCTGCGCCCGTCCGAACCGGCTGCCGCCGCTGCTGCCGGGAAGCCCGAACCCGTCCCCGCCGCCGAGGAGAACCCGTGAACCCGCAGAACCGGACCAGGGTGATCGTGCTGCTGGTCGCCGTCGTGCTGCTCGGCGCCGTCGGCACCGGAGCCGTGCTCTACGCCGCCGACCGCACCGCCCGTCGGGACGAGGTCCAGCCCGGCGGGCCGGAGGTCGCCTCCGGCACCGTCTCGCTCCAGGCGTCCGGCCACGGCCGGCAGTTGCTGTTCCGCAACATGGCCTGGGGCCCGCACCGGGACGAGATCACCACCGTCGCCGCCGACCGCCCCGACGGCCCGCGCACCGCCTCCGGCGTCCGGTGTCTGCGCTTCCACGCCGCCGCGGGCACCGGCATCTGCCTCCAGGCCCAGCACGGCGCGCTGGAGGACACCTACCGCGCCGTCGTCCTGGACGACCACCTGCGCGAACTCCGCTCGTTCCCGGCGGCCGGCATCCCCACCCGCTCCCGGGTCTCGCCGTCCGGGCACCTCGCCGCCTGGACGGTCTTCGTCAGCGGCGACTCGTACGCGGGCAGCGACTTCTCCACCCGCACCTCGATCGTGGACGTCCGGGACTGGAACCTGCGGGAGAACCTGGAGGACTTCGCGGTCGTCCTGGACGGCCACCCGTACCAGGCGCACGACATCAACGTCTGGGGCGTCACCTTCGCCGACGACAACACCTTCTACGCCACCCTCGCCAGCGCCGGGCAGACCCACCTCGTCCGCGGCGACCTCGCCGCCCGCACCCTCACCACCCTGCACGACAACGTCGAGTGCCCCTCGCTCTCGCCGGACGGCACCCGCGTCGCGTACAAGAAGCGCGTCCCCGGCCTGCCCGCCGACGCCCCGTGGCGGCTGTACGTGCTCGACCTCGCCACCATGACGGAGACCGCCACCGCCGAGCAGCGCAACATCGACGACCAGGCGCTCTGGTCCGGCGACGGCACCCTGCTCTACGCCCTGCCCGGCGACTACGGCGCCGACCTGTGGACCGTCCCGGCGGACGGTTCGGGCAGTGCGCAGCCGGTCACCAGGGCCGCGGTCGCCCCCGCCTACCTGGGCTGAGGAACTCTCGGCTACGGTCCCACGTCGAGCAGAGTGTGACGTCCTGATCAGGCGTTCCGAACGAATGTCCTGATCAGACGTCCTGATCGAGCGTTCTGACCGAACGGGGGAGCAAGACAACCGTGGACGGCATCCCACCCGAGCGCATGGTGGCCGACTCCTGGCCCGCCCTGCACGGCCGCCCGGTCCTGCGACGCACCGTCGCCGTCGGGCTGGTGCTCTGCGTGTCCGTCGCCGCAGCCCTGGTGGTGCGCGGTGTCAACGCGCTCACCGCCGGCCGCACCGGCCGCGAGACCGACCGTGACCGCGCCGAACGACTGGCCGGCTTGCACCCCTCCCAGCACCCCGGGGTCGGCCGCTTCTACGTCCCGGTCGGCGCCGTCTACACCCACACCTCCGACGGTGCCCCGGTCGCCTACCTGCACTACCGCCTCGGCGGCGGCAGGGCCCCCGGCCTCGGCGACTTCCTCAGCGCCTACGACCTCCCCTCGCCCGGCCCGGCCGCCCCCCTCCCGGCCGACCTGCTCGCCGCCCTCGGCGGTGACGAGCCGGCCGAGGCCCCGGAACTCCCCGAGTCCCCGCTGCCGCCGGGCGCCACCCCCACCGTCGCCGCCACCCCCACCGAGAGCCCGTCCGCGGAGTCCGACCCCACCCTCCCCTCCACCCCCACCCCGGAACCCAGCTGCCCCGCCGCCGACCCCGCGGACCCCGCCGAGGACCCCGCCGCGGAGCCCGCCGCCGACCCGGCCCCGGCCGGCCCGGCCCCCGCCGTCGCCGCCGCGCCGGACGAGCCCGTCCCCGACGAGCCCACCCCGACCCGGAGCCCCACGCCGACCTGGATCCCCAGCGCGAGCCCCACCGACCTCCCCACCCATGCCCCCACCGCCCGCCGCATCTACGTCGCCACCATCCCCGGCGGCCTCCCCGGCGCCGCCGACATCTACATCCGCGCCACCGGCTGACCCGCCGGCCGGTGGCCGGCTGCGGTCGGTGCCGGCGTGGCCGTGAACCCCGGCGGTGTGCGGAGGGGCTGCGCCCCGCCCGGTTCCGCCGTCACCGTGGCCCGTCCGGTCTCCCGCGGTCGACCGCCGTGCACGCCTGCGCCCCGCCGAGACGGACTCGGCTG
>NZ_JBHVFE010000675.1:0-3455 GCF_042801945.1 Kitasatospora sp. NPDC057542 | reverse complement strand
CCTCAGGCGAGGGCCTCCCACCTGCGCCACCGATCGGAGCTGCTTCCGGTAGCCGCGCAGTGCCCGGCCTCGGGGATCAATGGAACCGTGGTTGGCACTGAGAACGATCATGGTTGCTTGACCGCCGCTCCGTGTCGCCGAGCGTGATGCCCGTGACGGTGGGTCACTCGCAGAAATGACCAGATGTGCGAGTTCTGCGAGAGGCCCGAACCGTGTCCGATTCGCCCCGGTCCGCTCCCGCAGAAAACCTCTCGGAACTCCGCACTTCTGCGAAGCACTTCTGAGAGACTTCCGCCATGGATCTGACGCCCGATCGGGCAGCATCTGCGGTGGAACGAAACGAATGCCCGAAGTGCCAGGCGCCGCCCGGCAGTCCGTGCCGGACCCTCGGCGGGAAGACCGCCTCGAAGTACCACACGCCGCGCTTCATCCTGGTGCCCGCGCTGCGCGAGGACCTCGAAGTCCTCGTCCCCGCCGACCGGGGCCCGGGCCGGACCTGGCAGCCGGGCCCGGCGCTCGCCGTCGTCCCCGAGCCCGCCGCCGGCTCCCGGCCGGCGCGGATCGGGTACGCCCGCACGTCCATGGTCAGCCAGGAGCTGGCCAGCCAGATCGAGGCGCTGGAGGCGGCGGGCTGCACGAAGATCTTCCGGGAGAAGATCAGCACCCGCGTCAAGCACCGCCCCGAGATGGCCGCAGCCCTCAAGCTCGCCGCCGAGTTCAAGGGGGCAGCGCCCGACCAGGTCGTCATCCTCACCGTCCACGAGATGAAGCGCCTGGCCCGCAACGCCGCCGAGCTGATGCAGCTCTCCGCCGACCTGGAGGGAGCCGGCATCCTGCTCGAACTCCTCACCGGCCCGCTCACCGGCGTCTACGACCCCAACGGCATGGGCTCGATGCTCTTCGCCGTGCTGGCCGTCGCCGCCCAGCTCGACCGCAACTACATCCGGGAGAAGACCCTGGAGGGCCAGCAGACCGCCGCCCGCAAGGGCAACCACGGCGGCCGGCCGAAGGTCATCGACGACGACATGCTGACCTTCGCCGTCGCGCTCAAGGACAAGGGCACCCCGGTGCCCGAGATCGCCAAAAAGCTCGTCATCAAGACCGGCAAGAACGCCGGCGAGCACCCGTCGGTGGCCTCGGTGTACCGGGCGCTCGCCGACGCCGAGGAAGCCGCAGCCCTCGCCGCGGCGAACGATGGCCTGCCGCTGCGGCCCAGGCCCGCGCGGATCGTGCGGCCCGAAGGTCCGCTCACCGCCGAGGAGACCGACCTGCGCGAGCGCCTGGTCGCCCAGCGCGCCCAGCTCACCGCCGCCGACCGCGCGGAGGTCGCCCCGTGATCCCCGGAGCACACCGGATGAAGGGCGGCGCGCTGCTGCTCGGCGCCGAGCCCGGGCGGCCCGGCCCGTTCGGCACCTGGACCGACGCGCCGGAGCCGGACGGCCCCGGCGCGGAGGACACGAACGCCGCCGACCGGGAGGCGGTCCGGTGACCGAGGAGTGGAGCAACCCGGCGTACGTCCCGGCCTACGACATGCTGCTGGAGCTGGAGAAGCGCCTCGACGCCCTGCGCCGCGTCGGGCACGCCGACGGGGTCGACCCGCGCGGAACCACCGCCCTGCACGCCGTCCGGCTCGCCGCAGCCATCCTCCAGCCCGTCGTCCCCGGCGCCGACGCGCCGTCGTTCCCCGACGACACCGCCCGGCTGCTGGAGCTAATCGCCAACTGGCGCGACGCCGCTCTCAACCTCGGCGAGTTCGCCCCCGCCGGCCCCGTCCTGCGGGTCATCCCCGGCGGCCGGAACGGCCGACCCGGGTCGGCCCGGTAAGGGCCGGTCGTCGCCTCCCTGGTCCCGGAACCACCGGGCGGCGTCGCTGGTCTCGTGCACCCGGTGGCCGGTGAGCTCATGGAACAGCTCCATGTCGCCGGTGTCGAGGGCGATCAGGATCGCGGTGCCGCGCAGGGCGGAGGCGACGTCGAGGAGGTCCTCGACGCTGTAGTCCTGCATCCGCCAGCCGAGATCGCCCATCCGCTCGACCACCAGCCGCAGGCCGCCCGCGGCGGCCACGGCCTGGCGCGCGAGGGCGGCGAGCTCCGCGTTCCGGTCCCCGGCCATACCTCCAGCCTGCCCCCGTTCCCGCCCGGGCGCCCCCGGGACGGACAGCCCTGGCCTACCGGTGGTCGGGGACGTGGCGGCCGTTGTCGAGCCGCTTGTAGGCGCCGGGCGGGTAGTCGGCGTCCAGGGTCAGGATGGGGCGGCCGGTGGCGAGGTCGACGGTCCAGTCCCCGGAGCCGCCAGTGAGGACCAGGGGCTGCTCGTCGCGGACGCCGCACTCGGTGCTCGGGCCGGTCGGGACGACGACCTCGATCGGGGTGGAGTCGTCCAGGCCGGCCAGCAGCAGGCGCAGCCCTCCCACCGTCAGCGGCTCGACGGTGTGCTCGTAGCGGTAGACCATGGCGCGAGGTTCCCACGGGACGGTGCCGGGCCCCGGGCCGACGCTCCGGTGGTACCGGACGCCCGCCCGTCCGGCCCCGGGGCGGGCCGGTTCACCCTTCCGGCGCGGCGGCCGCGGGGTCCAACTGGTCCTGGTCGCAGCCGCAGGTGAACGGCCCGCACTGCCTGCGCAGCCACATCACGTCCACCAGCGGTAGGTCGCCGGTCTGGTCGGCCAGCGCCTCGCCGCAGCCGTCCACCCGCGCGAACGGGGCTTCGTAGCGGTCGTTGCACCGGGTGCACCGGGCGTCGAACCAGAAGGAGAGCTCGCCGTGGCGGGCGGCCGGGATCACGGGGTAGCGGTCGCCGCCGCCGTGGAGCTGGACGGTCAGACCGGCGTCGCAGGCGCAGGACATGGCCAGCATCGTCCCAGCGGCGCCGGGCAGGGGACCCGGAACTCGGCGCCGCCGCGCGGGCGGATCACCCTTGCATGGCCGACCGGTGCCCGGTCCTGGCCGCTCCGGATCAGCTCGCCGTTGTCCGAGCGACGGCTTCTTCGTCGCACAGTTCCGACAGCTTCGCGACCTGCTCGAACAGTGCCTCGATGATCCGCTCCTTGCGCTTCGGTGCCCCGGCCGCGTGGGCGGCCGGCGACGAGGTCTACGGCGACAACCCGCACCTGCGCGCGGCCCTGGAAAGGCGCGGGCTCGGCTACGTGCTTGCGGTCTCCCGCACGCACCGCGTCCCTACCCCGGCCGGACCCCAGCGCGCCGACCGCCTTTCCAAGCGCATCCCGCGCAGGGCCTGGCAGAAGCTGTCTGCCGGACACGGCGCGAAGGGGCACCGCTACTACGACTGGGCGCACGTCGCCATCAATACAAGAGACCCGGCGAGCCATCAGCATCTGCTGGTTCCGCCGCAACCGCAGCGCCGGTGAACTGGCCTACTACCGCTGCTACTCGCCCCGCCCGGTCCCGTTGTCCACGCTGGTCAAGATCGCGGGAAGCCGCTGGACGGTAGAGGAG
>NZ_JBHVFE010000674.1:0-3464 GCF_042801945.1 Kitasatospora sp. NPDC057542 | reverse complement strand
CGTGAGGGAAACGCCCGGTTACATTCCGAACCCGGAAGCTAAGCCTTACAGCGCCGATGGTACTGCAGGGGGGACCCTGTGGGAGAGTAGGACGCTGCCGAACAATTCTTCAGAAAGAACCCCCATCCGGGTCCCGGATGGGGGTTCTTCGCGTTTACCGGTCGGTTGTGGAGTCGAGCATGAGTCTCTATTCCACCGCTACATCACCCGATTACGGGACAGGCCTGCCATGAGGTGCCGACCGGGTCGGAGCGTCACGCCGGGACGGTGAGCAGCCTCTGGCCGTTGCCGGCGTAGATGTCGAAGTGACTGATCATTCCTGGGGACATGGGCACGGTCCCGGAAATCTTGGCGCCGCCTGGGTACTCGCCGGCCTGCCAGGTGGCGGCGGTCGCTGTGGTGCCCGTGATCCCGACCGCTTGCAGGCTGCATGTGACCCCGGCGGGCGCTCCCTTCGCCGAGACCTGCAGGGCGCTGCCCCAGGCAGCGGGCGAGACCTCAACCGAGGCGGACACGCCGGTGGTGGGGTCGGTTCCGGAGAAAGTGCGGACCGGGGCCGGTGACGTCGGTGCGGGCTGTGCCACCTGGCTGCTCGTGGACGCGACGGTAGCCAGCCACGTACCGCCCGACGCTGCCGCAGCGATGAGCGTCGCGGCGGCTGCGACCCCGACCAGTTGCCTCCGCACGGCGGTGCGACGTCGGAACGCGGCCTGCTGGAGCAGCCGGTCGAGCCGGCTCGGCTCGGTTCGCTGCGGTACGCCCGGCACGGCAGCGGCCGCAGGCTCCGGCTGCGCTCGCTCGCGTGCGGCGGCCCGCTGTACCAACCGGTCGGCCAGTTCCTCGCTGGGCGCGGGCAGTGCCTCGCCTGCGGCCTCGGCCTCGCTGACCCTCGCGAGTAGCGAGGGCAGTCCCGCCAGTTCGGCATGCTCGGCCTGGCACTCGGCGCATTCTGTGAGGTGGGCGCGGACCTGTTCCGTCTCTGCCGGGGACAGCGTTCCCAGCACGTATCCGCCCAGGGACCACCGGATGGCGTCATGGTCGCCGTTCATGGTCCGCACCTCCTCCACGACGCTGTCACGGCTCGATGCCTCGTTCCTGCAGCGCCAGCCGCAGCGCCTTCAAGGCGTAGTACGTGCGCGACTTCACGGTGCCCACCGGAATGCCGAGCACCTCCGCGGCCTCGACCATCGTCCGGCCTCTGTAGTACGTCTCCAGAAGCACGGCCCGGTGTTCCGGGGAGAGGGTCCGGATGGCCTCGGCCACCGCCCAGCTTTGCAGCGTCTGCTCGATTTCGTCCTCTCCGGGCGTCCGTTCCGCGTGCCGTTCCAGCGCCTCCCCGTCGACCTCGGTCGGTCTGGCCCGGCGGGCCCGCTGGGCGTCGATGACCAGGTTCCGGGCGACCGTGCACAGCCACGCCCGGGCCGGTCCGCGCTCGGGGTCGAACGCCGCCGGGTGCTGCCAGGCCCGCAGCAGTGTTTCCTGCACGACATCCTCGGCCCATTGCCAGTCTCCTGAGGTCAGTCGCAGGACGAAGTGAAGCAGCGGCCCGGCGTGCTCCGCGTACAGCGTGCGGAGTAGTTCCTCGTCCGCGCGGGAGATGGTCCCCGTACCAGAGACACGGTTCCCGGAGCGATCCGGCTCACTCGATGGACCGCGATTCCGAAGACTCCACGGCATAAATCGATCATCGCATATGCCGCTAATCCATGAAATCTCGCAAAAGGTGCTTACGCACCGAACCGTACGGCCCTCCGCACCCGTGGAACCTGACGAACGCCGATCCTCGGAATCCCCTCCTTCCCCCCATCCCGCAAGGAGTGAGCCGAGATGACCGGGATGGTTCCACCGCCCCTCGGGGTACGTTCCTCCGTCACGAACAGCGACTGCGCCGTCGCAACCGGCGCTGCCCGCGGGCAGCTACCGGCGAACACACCAAGCGAATGACCGGCCCACACCCGCGTCCACCGCGGGCTGACAAGCAAAGAGCACACACCCACACCCATGTACCTGTACTCCCTGGTCCGGGTCCGCAGCGGCCCACGTGATGCACCCGAGTGGTCCAAGCGTTACGGCCACCTGTTGCCACGGCCCGCCACCAGCGAGAAGGAGCCACCGAAATGTGTGGAAAGCAGAAGACACTCGCCGTCCTGACCGGGACCGTGCTGGCGGCCGGACTCACCAGCCCGGCCTTCGGTTCCACCACCATCGACGCCCTGTCACCGACCACGAGCACCGCCGCCAACGCGTCCGGGACGTCGGTCGTGGCATGGAACCGCGCGCTCATCACCATCCTGGGCGACCCGAAAGCCCAACCACCCACCGTCCAGCCCACGCGCAGCTTCGCGCTCCTCCAGGCCGCCGAGTACGACGCGGTGGTGTCGATCACCCGGGCGGACCCCCCGTACGTGTTCTCGGTGTCGGCACCTCAGGGCGCACGTGCGGACGTCGCAGCGGACCAGGCGGCGCACGATGTGCTGGTCGCCCTGTACCCCACCAAGCGGGCAGGCACGGACCGGCAGCTGAGCAGCCAGTTGTCCGCGATCGCCGACGGCGCGGGTAAGCAGGCGGGCATCGGCGTGGGAGCAGCGGTCGCGCGCCAACTGATCAGTCTGCGCTCCGATGACGGGTCCTCGACCAAGTCGCCGCAGTTCACTCCCGGCGGCCTGCCCGGCGACTACCGGCGCACGCCGCCCGACTTCCCCACGCCGGCTTTCACCAACTGGGGCTCGGTCAAGCCGTTCGTTCTGACGAGCGGAAGCCAGTTCCGCCCGGCAGCGCCGCCGGCCGTGGGCTCCGCCGAGTACGCCGCCGCCTTGAACGAGGTCAAGGGCCTGGGGAGCAAGACCAGTACCACCCGCACTCCCGATCAGACCGCGGCCGCGAGGTTCTGGGCGGCGGCGCCCGTCTGGAACGTGTGGAACCAGGTCGCGCAGGGTCTTGTCACCTCCGAGAACGCGAGCCTGGAACAGGCGGTGAAGGTCTTCGCCCGGCTCGACCTGTCCCTCGCCGACACCGCGATCGCGATGTACGACGCCAAGTACGCCTACCACGTGTGGCGGCCCGTGACCGCGATCCGGCTCGGCGACTCGCACGACAACCCGGGCATCGTGGGCGATCCCGGCTGGACCCCGCTGCTGCCGACCGCCCCGGACCCGTCCTACCCCGGCGCTCACGGCGCTCTCAGCCAGGCGGCGGCGACGACGCTCGCCGGACTCTACGGTGCGCAGCACCGGTTCACGGTGACCTCGAAGGGCGTCACCCGAGCCTTCGACGGCTTCCAGGACGCCGCCACCGAAGCCTGGCTCAGCAGGGTCTGGTCCGGTCAGCACACCTCCATCGACAACCGGGCCGGCCAGCAACTCGGCACGCAGGTGGCCGAGTTCGTGGCGCACGACCTCTGACCGTCCGCGCGGTGCCAGGGCGCCGGGACCAGGAGCCGGCTGCACCCGACACGTCGGGTGCAG
>NZ_JBHVFE010000673.1:0-3473 GCF_042801945.1 Kitasatospora sp. NPDC057542 | reverse complement strand
TGTACGGGGGAGGCCCCGCCGACCCGGGGGGTTCGTGGGGGCCGCCGCCGCCGGTCCGCTCGCGGCCGTCCGCTCAGGAGCAGTACGTGTTGTGCTTGACCAGGGCGAGAGCAGCGACCTTGCCCTCGGCCATGGTGAACTCGTAGAACCAGTCCGGGCCGCCGCTGCCGCTCTCGGCCGGGAGCTCGAACCTGCCGTTCTCAGCCGGCTTCAGCTCCTTGCCCTCGTAGGCCCGCTTGAGCTCCTCCTCGGTCGAGCCGGCGCCGATCCCCTCGGCGGTACGGGCGTCCGCCGGGGCGACCACCTGGCGCAGGCCCTTGGTGCCGAAGCTGACCCGCCCGGTGGCCAGGAAGGCCTGGTCCCGAGCCTTGCGGGCGGGCGTGACGAGGTCCAGGTCCTTGTTGAGCGCGGCGATCTCCTGCTGGTCGGCGGCGTCCTGCTTGATCAGCTCCTGGAGGCGGTTGTTGTACTCCTGCAGCTCCTTCACCGACGCCCCGGGCGTCAGCGGCGGGACCGGCTTCCGGTTCGCCCTGATCTCGTCGATCCTGGCCATCGCCTTGGAGGCCTTCTCGTGGACCTGCGCCTCGGTCGCCATCCGGACCGGGTCCGGCGCCGGGCCGCCCTTGTACGCGTAGTCGGTGCAGCCGTTGAGCACCGAGACCGGCGCCGCCTCCAGGGCTCCGGAGGCGAGCGCCTCGTCCTTGGTCATCGACAGCTGCAGTCCGCGGTAACCGCCGGCACCGAACGGCTGCGGCGGCGTGGCGGCAGCGGCGGCGCCGCCCTTGTCCCCCTCGCAGGCCGCCGCCCCGGCCACCACCAGAGCCATCGTCAGGACCGCCCCTGCCACACGGGTGTTGCGCATCGCCCCCACCGCGATTCCCTCCCCTTCGTCGATCGCACACGGTAGCGAATATCCGGGCGGGATTCACCATCGGTTACCGAACGGGCGAGGGGCCCGCGCCCGAGGACGCAGACCCCTCTCGTGCGCACGGCCGTCGGTCAGTCGGCCGGGGGCCGGGTGGCGAGGCTGCGGGTGTAGTGGGCGGCGGCGAGGACGGAGGCCATCAGCTCGGAGTCGAGCACCGAGGCGTCGGCCAGCCGGGTGGCCGACGCGTGGGAGCCGAGCAGGGTCTTGGTGACCCGCAGGGCGGCCTCGGGGCGGCGCGTGATGGGCCTGGTCCACTCGGCCACCGCCCCGTCCAGGTCCTGCTCGGAGACGACGCGCTGCAGGATGGTGAGCTCACCCGCCTCCACCGCACCGACCGGACGGCCGGTGAGGATGATCTCCCGGACCCGGGCCGCGCCGACCTCGTGGAGCAGACGGGGAAGCAGACCGCCCCAGGCGACGGGCAGGCCCAGGGCGAGCTCGGGCAGCCGGAAGACGGCGTTGTCGGCGCCGACCCGCAGGTCACAGGCGAGCGCCAGGGCGAAGCCTGCGCCGGTCGCCCGGCCCTGGACCCGTGCGACGGTGACGGCGGAGCTGTTGGTGAGGGCGTCGCAGACCCTGCGGGCCTTCTCCCCGTAGCTCCGTATCCGGCCGCCGGTCGGGTCCTCGTCCAGGCCCGCGAAGAGCTCGTCGCGGTCGCCGCCGAGGCAGAAGTCCCGGCCGGCCCCGGACAGCACGATCACGCGCACGGCCGGGTCGGGTACCGCGAGGACGGCGAGGAGTTCGTCCAGCATGGCCGAGGTGACGGCGTTCCCGGTCCCCGGGCTGTTCAGCTCGACGTGGAGCACCGCGTCCCGGAGCTCGGAACGGACCGTACGGGCCGGCGCGGGCTCGGGGACCACCGCGGGCCCGGGCTCGGGGTACCAGCCGCCGGGCGCCGGAGGGTTCGTCAGGTACGGGGGCTGCATCGCGTACGGGGGGTACTGGGGAGCCTGCGGGGAAACGTTCATGCGGCCACTCTCAGGGACGTCACCCGGTGGAAGACCATCCGGGGCGCGTGCTCCGGCGGGCTCACCGCCCGCAGTGTCGGGAAGCGCTCCAGCAGCCGGCCCAGCAGGGCGCGCGCCTCCAGCCGGGCCAGGCCCGCACCGAGGCAGTAGTGGGCGCCGCCGCCGAAGGTGAGGTGGGTGCCCCGGCGGAGCGGGTCGAAGGTGTGCGGGTCCGGGTTGCGGCGCGGATCGCGGTTGGCCGCGCCGTACATCACGTGGACCATGGTGTCCTTGGGGAGGAACACCCCGGCCAGCACGGTGTCCTCGCCCGCGACGCGGCTGTTGATCCGGATCGGCGGGTCGTAGCGCAGTGCCTCGTCGATCACCTCGTCGATGTGCTCGGGCCGCTCCCGCAGCCACTCCCACCTGCCCGGCGACCGCAGCAGCTGCCACACCAGCGAGGAGAGCAGCGTCGCCGTGGTCTCCAGCGAGGCGATGGTGACGAACATGGTGAGCTGGTAGACCATCCGGTCGGTGGCCTCGCGGTCGGACTCCAGCGCGTCCCAGGTGCGGATCCAGCCGGCGATCACGTCGTCGCCGTCGTTCTCGCGGCGCTCCCGGACGAGGCGGGTGAAGTACTCACGCAGGTCCATGGTGGCCTGCTCGGAGACCGCCAGCTGGCTCTTGGCGGGCAGCAGCTCCTGGGCGTGCACCTGGTTGTGGGTCATCGTCAGGATGTGCGGGTAGTCCGCCGGCGCGATGCCCAGCCAGCGCCCGATGGTGCCGATCGGCAGCTGCTCGCTGACCACGGAGGCGAAGTCCGCCTCGCCGTCCGTCCGTATTCGCTCGGCCAGGCGGTCGAGCAGCCCGGCGACGTCGGCCTCGATCTCCGGCGCCATGTCCCGCAGGGTGTTCCGGTCGAAGAGGCTCCCGAGGCTGCGCCGCTGCCGGGTGTGCTCGGGGGCGTTGAGCCGGGAGAGGGTCCGGCTCATCTCCTGGGTGGCGACGGCCTCCCAGCGCTCCGTCCCGCTCTGCCGCTCCTGCCAGGCGAAGTCCGGGACGAGCCAGGTCCTGCCGCGCAGGACCTGGTCGCACGCTTCGTACCCGGTGACCAGGTAGCCGCCCCAGGGCGCCGGGACGAGGTCGCCCAGCGCCCGCAGCTCGTCGTAGACCGGGCTCGGGTCGGCGAGTCCCTCGGCCGACCGCAGCCTCCGCAGGAGCGGCACGGCGGCACGGCGGTCGACCCTTCCACCAGGGCTCTCCAAGTCCGCGGGGCGGGCTTCCAACATGGCGGTCACACGGGGCTCCTATCGCGCGGGCGGGCAGTACGGCGGCGATCTACCCAGTAACAGCGCGCTCAAGCATCGATCCGTGTTGCTCCCGTCACGTTCCGCACCATCGTCGTGAGCCGTTCACCTCGCGGTGACCGAACGACTTCCGACGGCGCGTCGGACCGGCCCCGGGCCGTCTCAGAGCCGGAAGACGTCCAGGAAGGAGCTCCACCACCCCTTCTTCTGCGGGGCCCGGGCGGACGCCGTGGCGGTGCCCTGCGGGTACGTCTGAGCCGTCTCGGAGCCGGGCACCGCCCCGGGCGGGGC
>NZ_JBHVFE010000672.1:0-3482 GCF_042801945.1 Kitasatospora sp. NPDC057542 | reverse complement strand
GCTCCCCCGTGCGGAGGGGAGCCGGGCCGTCGGTGTCGCCGGGGTCAGACCGAGGCGGTCTGCGGGGCCTGGGCGGGCAGCTGCTCGGCCGCCGCCACGTCCGCGCGGGTGCGCAGGGCGAGCGGGACGCGCAGCGCGGCGATCCAGGTGAGGGCGGCGAGCAGCATGTGCAGGCCGACCATGAGCTCGGGGGCGTCGGTGAAGTACTGGACGAAGCCGAGCACGCCCTGCAGCAACAGCACGGCGAGCAGCTCCTTGGCCCGGGCGCGGGCGGGCTGCGGGGCCTTCACGGCGGCGAAGACGAAGATCACCGCGATGGCCAGGCCGACCGAGACGAACGCGAAGTCGGCGTGGAACTGGGCGAGGCGGTCGTAGTCGATCGGGATGCGTGGGACGATCTTGTTGTCCTTGGGCGTGCCGGGGTGGTGGCCGGCGCCGGTCACCAGGGTGCCGGCCGCGACGAGCAGGCCGATCACGGTGACCAGGACGTACGAGAGCTGGTGGATAGGCCGGGCCACCGAGAGCCTGGCCGGGCCGTCGCCCTCCTTGGACCGCTCCCACATCAGCAGCGCGACCCAGACCAGGGCCATCGCGGCGATCATGTGCAGCGCCACGGTGTACGGGTTGAGGCCGGTCAGCACGGTGATGCCGCCGAGCACGGCGTTGCTCATCACCAGCCAGAACTGCGCCCAGCCGAGCCTGGTCATGCTGTGCCGCCAGGGGCGGTGGCAGCGGGCGGCCAGGATCGCCCAGCCGACGGCGGCGCTCAGCACGTAGGTGAGCATTCGGTTGGTGAACTCGACGACGCCGTGGAAGCCCATCTCGGCGGTGGGCGTCAGGCTCTCGTCGGTGCAACGGGGCCAGGTCGTACAGCCGAGGCCGGAGGCGGTGAGCCGGACGGCGCCGCCGGTGACGACGATCACCACGCTCATCACCAGCGCGGCGAACGTGGCGCGCCGGACCATCTCGGCGGATGGCTGCCAGCGCTCGGCGAGCAGGGAGAAGGGGTTAGGCACGAGGTCAATCGTAGGCGGCCTTACAGGCGATCTTGGGGCGGGGCGCGGGTGGTACGGCGCGAGGGTGCGGGCGCCGCGACGGGATGCCGCGGTGCCGGCGGTCCGCGACACGCGCAGGGGCAACACGCGGACAAAACGGGGTGGTCCGGACATGGGGCGAATTGGTCTTGACCAATCACCCGTCTGGCGGAAAGAGTGCGGCTTGGTCCATACCTTTTCGGGCCTCTCCCACCCCATCCCGCACGTAAGCGGAGATCCTGCACATGCGCATATCCACTTCCGCCGCCGCGCTCGCCGTCGGTGGCTCTCTCGCACTGGCCGGCCTGGTCGCCCCGGCCGCCCACGCCGCCGACCCCGCCCAGGAGTGCCGCAGCCTCGGGGTCGCCAACCTCTACGGCGAGTTCATCGAGGGCGACGACACCCACACCCCCGACGCCGAGGGCGCGGTCGCGGTCGGCGGCAACGCCGACTTCACCGGCGGTTTCTCGGTCGGCCAGGAGCTCACCGCGGCCCAGGTCGACGCACTGCCCGGCAAGAACGCCCTGGTCGTGGCCGGCAGGATCACCGGCCACAACACCCAGGTGATGAAGGGCAACGGCGTCTTCGGCTCCAAGGCCGACGGCGCGGTGGTCCAGGCCCACCAGGGTGCGGTCGGCCAGGGCCCCTCGCCGATCGACTTCAAGGCCGAGTTCGCCAAGCTGCGCGCCGCCGCCACCGCGCTGGCAGCCGTGCCGCAGACCGCCGGCGCCACCGTCCAGGCCGAGGGCGCCAAGCTGACCCTCACCGGCGGGGACACGAAGTACAACAGCTTCACCGTCGACGCGGCGAAGCTGCAGGGAGCCAAGGACGTCTACCTCAAGGTGCCGGCCGGCTCGGTGACGGTGGTCAACGTGACCGGCGGCTCGTACGACATGGCGGCGGCCGGGACCACCGGCTTCCACCTGTGGGACGAGGGCAGGAAGACCTTCGTGCTGGACGACAAGCTCCAGAGCGCCGCGGGCGGCGCGATCCGGGCCAAGCTGCTCTGGAACTTCCCGACCGCCACCAAGGTGGTCAAGAACAGCCAGGCCGCCTGGGCCGGCACCGTGCTCGCGCCGAACGCCGCGTTCGACCTCGGCAGCGGCGGCCCGGTCAACGGCTCGGTGATCGCCGCCTCGCTGACCGGCAGGGGCGGCGCGGAGACGCACCACTACCCCTTCACCGGCTGCCTGCCGGGCACCGTCCCGACGCCGTCCGGCACGCCGACGGTGCCGCCGACCGTGCCGAGCGGATCGCCGTCGGCCACGCCGAGCGCGTCGACCTCCCCGAGCGGTTCGGCGAGCCCCTCGGGCAGCCCGTCCGCCCCGACGAGCGGCAAGCCCAGCGCGAGCGGCTCGGCCGGTCCGTCGGCGGGTGGCTCGACGACCGCTCCGACGGCCTCGGGCAGCTCGTCCGCCCAGCCGGACGCGGGCGGCAACCTGGCGCACACCGGCTCCGGCCCGGTGCTGCCGCTGGCGATCGGCGGTGCGGTCGTGCTCGCGGCCGGCGGCGCGATCGTGGTGGCCGCCCGGCGCAAGGCGGCCAGGAAGGCCTGAGCCGGCCGGGCCGGGCCGCGGCGTTCGAACGGCCGGAAGGCCGGAACGGCCCGGAGGTTCGTCGGCTGACTGAATCGGAGCCCTCGGTGATTGAACCCGATCGCCGAGGGCTCCGTTCTGTCTTGAAGGTGACGAAGTCCATTCAGGATTGCCGAATCCGCGTTCCGCGAGGTGGCGGCTGTGATGGGCTGGTCATGCACATCAGAAGACGGACGGACAGTCGATATCCGGTCGTACGGCGGGGTGTGGCGGGGTGCGGGAGTGCCGGTAGAGTCCCCCGGACAGTCGTAGCGGGCCACCGCGAACCACTCAACACGCCTGCTGCACAGGACCGTTCGGAGGGGAACAAAGCAATGGCACGACAGCAGCGGCACTTCGCGATCGGCGCGACGGCACTGGCCGGAACGGCTGCGGCCGGTTTTCTCCTGCCCCTGGCGCTGGCCACCAACGCCTCGGCGCACGTGCCGAGTTGGTCGGTGACCTGCGACAAGGTCTCGATCGACCTGATCAACTACAGCGGCAACGAGACCGTGAAGAACACCGTCAGCCTCACCATCGACGGCGAGAAGGTGCTGGACGGCAAGATCTTCCCGAAGGAGTACCACGGCACCTTCCCGGTGAAGGACCACGATGCCCCGATCAAGGCGAACCTGGTGGTCACCACCACGGAGAACCCGAACGAGAAGGGCTGGAACATCAACGAGACCAAGACCATCGAGCCGTGCCACACGCCGACGCCGACCCCGACCCCGACCCCGACTCCCACCCCCACCAAGACGCCGACCCCGACCCCGACGCCGACCGTGACCACGACCCCGCCGGTCACGCCCCCGGCCACCCCGACCCCGTCGGCCACCCCGACCCCGTCGGCCACCCCCACCCCGAGCAAGAC
>NZ_JBHVFE010000671.1:0-3515 GCF_042801945.1 Kitasatospora sp. NPDC057542 | reverse complement strand
GGCCTGCGGGCCCCCGGCCGACCGCCAGCCGCTCCATGTCACCCCGGCCGCGCCGCCCGCCGGCGCGGCCCCATCCCTGGAACGAGGACCCGCCATGTCCGACAGCAACAACACCCCCTTCGTCCTCGAGACGGCCGACCTGGCCGACTTCGTGGCCGGTGCGCTCGGGCGCGAACCGGCCGGGCAGATCGCCGTCGCCGAGCTCGGCGAGCCCCTGCGGATATACCTCGCGGACATCCCGGAGGAGCGGTACCGCTCGGTGTCCTTCGCCCGGGCGTTCATCGGCGACATCGCCGGGATGCCGGCCACCAGCCGCGGGCAGCGCGACGTCGCGCTGCTCATCTACGCCCGCGACGGCCACGGCGTCGAGGACGTCGACTCCTACAACGCCCTGTGGCTCAAGCTCAAGGTCGTGTGTGAGCGGTACGGCCTGACCGTCGTCGAGAGCCAGTTCATCACCCCCACCCGCTGGTGGCCCATGCCGTCCATCGGCGACTCCGGTCCGGGAAGGCCGCGCGCCGCCGAGCGGCCGACGGCCGACGGGGGCCCCGCGGTCGGGGCGGAGGATGCCGCAGACGTGGTGGCCGACGCCGTGCGTGCCTTCGCACGCGAGCTGGAAGCCGGCCACGAGGCCGCCAAGCGGAGCCTCAAGCCGCTGCTCGCCGCCGTGCTGACCGGTCGCCGCGACGTCGAGGACCTGACCGATGAGGAGGCGGCGCGCCTGCTCATCGCGGTCCAGAACGGGGACATCCTGCACACGGCCTCGACGTACTGCGAACCCGAGGAGGTGAAGAGGGCGGCGCCGCTGTGGTCGCGCGTCGCCCGCCTGTGCGTCGACCCCTATCGCCGCATGGCTGCCGCGCCGCTCACCCTGCTGGGCATCGCGCTGCTGCTCGACGGCGACGTGCCGGCGGCCGGAGGCGCGGCACTCCTCGCGCTGGAGGTCAAGCCGGAGGACGAGGAGGCGCAGGTGCTGCTGGGGCTGGTCTCCCGGGCCGAGCTTGAGCAGGTCATCCGCGTGCCGGTCAGCGCGGCGGAGGCGCTGAGGGCCGCCCTTCGCGAGGACCGCGAGGAGTAGCCGGGGGCTGCGGGTGGCGCCGGGTGTCCGTCCCTGCGGGGGCGGGCACCCGGGCCCGGCTCCGACTGCGCCCCAAACCGGGGGAGTTGGGGTGTGCCCAACCGGCACGCCCTCAAATAGACTGAGGTCAAGAAAGAAGACGGAAGTCCTTCTGTTGCCACTCCGGACCGCGAATCCGGACCAACCCTGATAGGGACCCATGACCGACAAGCTGCTCCTGCTGAACGGCCCCGAGGGCCTCGTTCACTTGCTGCCGTTCCTCTTCGACTACCACCCCGAGGACAGTGTGGTTCTGGCCGGCATCACCCCGGCCGGTGTACCGCTCGGGTTCGTCCGAACCGGACTGCCCGCTGACCCCGCCCACTGGCCGTCCCTGGCCGAAGAACTGCTCGCCCACCAGCGGGACGAGGCCGCGTCGTTCGAGTTCCCGATCCCCCGGATCGTCGCCTACATCTGCCCCGACCCGGACGACCCCGACTACGGGCAGCAGTCCCGCCTCACCCACCAGCCCATCGCCGACCACCTGCGCGACGCCTGCCGCCGCCAGGGGCTGGTCCTGAGCGAAGCCGTGTACGTGACCCGCACCCGCTACTGGCCGATGCTGGCGGCCGGTCCCAGCGACGGGCACCCCATCCCCGAGCCGCCCGCAGAGCTCGACTCGACGGGCCTGCCGCGCAGCAGCGACGTCCTGAAGTCCCTTGCCCCTGTCACCGGGGCGCGGGCCGCCGCCATGGCCACCACCCTCGACACCGCCGTCCGCGCCATGCACGCCGAGATCCGCTCCGGCGGGCACCAGAGCGTCGTGGACGGCGCGATCAACCTGGTGACCACCACCATCGCCGAACTGGTCGCCGGGGTCCGGAAGGCCACGGACACCCCTGACGACCTCGCGGCCCGACTGCTGCTCGCCCTCCAGTACGACGACGTGCGCAACACCGGGCTCGTGCACTGCGAGGACCACGAGCTGACGGCCGCGAACGAGCTGTGGCTCGCCCTGGCCCACCGCTGCCCCGCCGCCTACGCCGACCACGCGGCCGTGCCGCTCGCCCTCCACGCGTTCATGGCGTGGGCGCTCGGCGACGACGCCAGGTCCCGGCTCGCCCTTCAGGCCGCCGAGACGTGCCTCCCGGACCAGGGCCTGACCCGCCTCCTCCTCGGCATGTTCAACGACGGAGCAGCCTTCGGGCACGTACGCGAGTACCTGCGCGAGCACCGTGCCGCCTGGGGCATCCCCGTCGCGGGCTGACCCGCTCCCGGCAGGGGCCGCGAGTCGAGCGGCCCCTGCCCTACCCCCCAACGACCACGAGCGGAGAGATCCCCTTGAACATCAACTCGGTGCCCGCCTTCGACGTCCGCAGCCCCGCCCAAGCCGTCGAGGCACTGCCCTACCTCCTGAGCTTCCGGCCCGACGGCCCCGACGGCATGGTGTTCGTCCTCGCCCACGACACCCTGCACAACCGCCCGCTGTTCAGCCAGAAGTTCGAGCTGCCCGGCGGCGAGGACAACCCGAACGAGGCCGCGCACCACATGATGCACAGCACGCTGCACCGCCTGGAGAAGTTCGCCACCGGTCCGGCCGCCATCCTGGTGTACCTGTGCGCGCGCCAGCAGGACACGGGCGACGGCTACGCCGCGATGACCCGGCACCGGGCGGTGGCGGACGCACTCCTGCTGTCCGCCGAGACCCACGGCATCGACACCCTCGCCGCCATGTTCGTCACCCCCACCCACTGGTGGGTGTACCACCACGACAACCCCAACTTTCGGCACGAGGGCATGCCCGTCGACGGTCCGGACAACCCGGGCGTGGTCACCATGAACGCCCGCGCCGTCGGCATCCCCACGCCGCCCAGCCAAGCCGCGATCTCTGCCGCCTTCGAACCCGTCACAGGGGAGGAAGCGGAGGCCCAGCGCGCCGCGATCCTGCACGCCGTCGGGGAGCGGGCCGACCGCGTGCACGCCAGCAGCTTCGACACCGAGACCGAACGGATCACGGCGATCCTCGACCGGCTGCTGCTCGGCGGCGGCGACGGCACCCCCCTGGAAAGCCTCACCCCGGGCGAGACGGCAGAGCTGATCGTCGGGCTGCGGCACCGGCCCCTGCGGGACATCGCGATCGGATACATCGAACCGGACGAGCTCGCTCGCGCCCGGGAGCTGTGGGCGCTGCTGGCCCGCCGGTGCGCCAGCGCCACCACGACGTTCGTCGCCGCCCCCCTGACCCTCGCCGCGTTCACCGCCGCCGTGGCCGGGGAGTTCCCGGCCGCACTCGTCGCCCTCGAACGGGCGCGTGCCGCCGACCCGCGCTACCTTCTGGCCCAGCTGCTGATGGAGCAGATCGTGATGGCGGGCTCCGTGGACCAGATAGCCGACTCAATCCGGCAGGAGCGCGAAGAGCGCCTTCGCGGCCGCGACAGCTGACCGCCCGGCCGGGGCG
>NZ_JBHVFE010000670.1:0-3520 GCF_042801945.1 Kitasatospora sp. NPDC057542 | reverse complement strand
CCGCCGCCCCGGCCGCTCCGGCCCCGCTCGCCGCCGCGCCCGCCGCGCCCCCGGCCCCCAAGGCCGCCGCCCCGGCGCTGGCCGCGCCCGCCGCCACTGCCGGCCCCGAGCTGGTCCAGCTCCGCGGCCCGGCGAAGGCCGTCGCCAGCAACATGGACGCCTCGCTGGAGGTGCCGACCGCGACCTCGGTCCGCGCCGTGCCGGCGAAGCTGTTGATCGACAACCGCATCGTCATCAACAACCACCTGCAGCGCGCCCGCGGCGGCAAGGTCTCCTTCACCCACCTGATCGGCTACGCCCTGGTCCAGGCCATCAAGGCCGCCCCGGGCATGAACCACAGCTACAAGGTGGAGGACGGCAAGGCCTTCCTGGTCAAGCCGGAGCACGTCAACCTCGGCCTGGCCATCGACCTGGTCAAGCCCAACGGTGACCGCCAGCTGGTCGTCGCGGCGATCAAGAAGGCCGAGACGCTCGACTTCTTCGGCTTCTGGCAGGCCTACGAGGACATCGTCCGCCGGGCCCGCGCCAACAAGCTGACCATGGACGACTTCACCGGCGTCACGGTCTCGCTGACCAACCCCGGCGGCATCGGCACCGTGCACTCCGTGCCGCGCCTGATGCAGAACCAGGGCACCATCGTCGGCGTCGGCGCCATGGAGTACCCGGCCGAGTTCCAGGGCTCCGCCCCGGAGACCCTGTCCCGCCTGGGCGTCTCCAAGATCATGACGCTGACCTCGACCTACGACCACCGCGTCATCCAGGGCGCGGCGTCCGGCGAGTTCCTGCGCGAGATCCACCGCCTGCTGCTCGGCGAGAACGGCTTCTACGACGAGATCTTCGAGTCGCTGCGGATCCCGTACGAGCCGGTCCGCTGGGCCACCGACGTCGCCACCACCCACGACGACGAGGTCAACAAGACCGCGCGCGTCATGGAGCTCATCCACTCCTACCGGGTCCGCGGCCACCTGATGGCCGACACCGACCCGCTGGAGTACAAGCAGCGCAAGCACCCCGACCTGGACGTCGTCCAGCACGGTCTCACCCTGTGGGACCTGGAGCGCGAGTTCGCGGTCGGCGGCTTCGGCGGCCACAAGATGATGAAGCTCCGCGACATCCTCGGCCTGCTGCGCAACACCTACTGCCGCACCGTCGGCATCGAGTACATGCACATCCAGGACCCGAAGCAGCGCAAGTGGCTGCAGGAGCGCCTGGAGAAGCCGTACGCGAAGCCGGAGCGCGAGGAGCAGCTGCGCATCCTGCGCCGCCTGAACTCGGCCGAGGCCTTCGAGACCTTCCTGCAGACCAAGTACGTCGGCCAGAAGCGCTTCTCGCTGGAGGGCGGTGAGTCGCTGATCGCCCTGCTGGACGCGACCATCGACGCCGCCGCCGAGCACCGCCTGGACGAGGCCGTCATCGGCATGGCCCACCGCGGCCGCCTGAACGTGCTGGCCAACATCGTCGGCAAGCCGTACGGCAAGATCTTCGGCGAGTTCGAGGGCAACCTCGACCCGAAGTCGATGCACGGCTCCGGCGACGTCAAGTACCACCTGGGCGCCGAGGGCACCTTCACCGGCCTGGACGGCGAGACCATCAAGGTCTCGCTCGCCGCGAACCCCTCCCACCTGGAGGCCGTGGACCCGGTCGTCGAGGGCATCGCCCGCGCCAAGCAGGACATCCTGGACCAGGGCGGCACCACCTTCCCGGTGCTGCCGATCCAGATCCACGGCGACGCGGCCTTCGCCGGCCAGGGCGTCGTCGCGGAGACCCTCAACATGTCGCAGCTGCGCGGCTACCGCACCGGCGGCACCGTGCACGTCGTGGTGAACAACCAGGTCGGCTTCACCGCCGCCCCGGCGTCCTCGCGCTCCTCGATGTACTGCACCGACGTGGCCCGCATGATCGAGGCCCCGATCTTCCACGTGAACGGCGACGACCCGGAGGCCGTGGTCCGCGTCGCGCGGCTCGCCTTCGAGTTCCGCCAGGAGTTCCACAAGGACGTGGTGATCGACCTCATCTGCTACCGCCGCCGCGGTCACAACGAGGCCGACAACCCGTCGTTCACCCAGCCGCTGATGTACGACCTGATCGACAAGAAGCGCTCGGTGCGCAAGCTGTACACCGAGGGCCTGATCGGTCGCGGCGACATCACCATGGAAGAGGCGGAGCAGGCGCTCCAGGACTTCCAGGGCCAGCTGGAGAAGGTCTTCGCCGAGGTCCGCGACGCGGCCCAGGCGCCGGCCGACGCCACCACGGGCAAGCCGGTCGCCGACTTCCCGGTCTCCATCCGGACCGGCATCTCCCAGGAGATGGTCAAGCGGATCGCCGCCTCCCAGGTCAACCTGCCGGACTGGCTGACCGTCCACCCGCGTCTGCTGCCGCAGCTGCAGCGCCGCGCCGGCTCGGTCGAGGACAACACCATCGACTGGGCGATGGGCGAGACCCTCGCCATCGGCTCGCTGCTCATGGAGGGCCACCCGGTCCGCCTGGCCGGCCAGGACAGCCGCCGCGGCACCTTCGGCCAGCGGCACGCCGTCCTGATCGACCGCAAGACCGGCGAGGACTACACCCCGCTGCAGTACCTCACCGAGGACCAGGCCCGCTACACCGTCTACGACAGCCTGCTGTCGGAGTACGCGGCCATGGGCTTCGAGTACGGCTACTCGCTGACCCGCCCGAACGCGCTGGTCATGTGGGAGGCGCAGTTCGGCGACTTCGTCAACGGCGCGCAGACCATGGTGGACGAGTACATCGCCTCCGCCGAGCAGAAGTGGGGCCAGCACTCCGGCGTCACCCTGCTGCTGCCGCACGGCTACGAGGGCCAGGGCCCGGACCACTCGTCCGCCCGCCCGGAGCGCTTCCTCCAGCTGTGCGCGCAGAACAACATGACGGTCGCCATGCCGACCCTGCCGTCGAACTACTTCCACCTGCTGCGCTGGCAGGCGCACAACCCGCACCACAAGCCGCTGGTCGTCTTCACCCCGAAGTCGATGCTGCGTCTGAAGGCCGCGGCGAGTGCGACCGAGGAGTTCCTGTCCGGCTCGTTCCGCCCGGTCATCGGCGACAGCACCGTCGACCCGGCGCAGGTCCGCAAGGTGGTCATCACCGCCGGCAAGTTCTACTACGACCTGGAGGCGGCCCGCACCGAGCGCGGCGTCACCGACACCGCGATCGTCCGGGTCGAGCGGCTCTACCCGCTGCCGGTGGCCGAGCTCCAGGAGGAGCTGGCCCGCTACGGCGACAACGTCCAGTTCGTCTGGGCGCAGGAGGAGCCGGCCAACCAGGGCGCCTGGCCGTTCATCGCGATGAACCTGGTCGACCACCTGCAGGTCGTCATCGGCCGCAGCGGCGGCGACGCCCGTCTGCGCCGCGTCGCCCGCACGGCGGCCTCGTCCCCGGCGGTCGGCTCGGCCAAGCGGCACGCCGCCGAGCAGCAGGCGCTGGTCGAGGAGGTCTTCGCGCTCTGACGCGCTGAAGCCCCGCGCCTTCCACGCCCGCGGCCCCGTCCTCCCCACCGGGAGGG
>NZ_JBHVFE010000669.1:0-3530 GCF_042801945.1 Kitasatospora sp. NPDC057542 | reverse complement strand
CGCCCGGTCCTACGGCCGGGCGCCCGGCCCGCCCTCCGGCGGGTTCCGGGGCCGTTCCCGGCCGGATCGTGGCCGGTTGCCGTCCGTCACGCGGACTGTGCCCCCAGGTGCTGCTGGGGCATGAAAGGATTCAGGCACAAGGCACGCCCGGGCGGGCCCCGGCGGTGCCGAGGTCCGGTCCGCTGATGAAGGAGCTCCGTTGGGTACGTTGCGCTGGCTGACGGCGGGGGAGTCGCACGGTCCCGCACTCGTCGCGACGCTGGAAGGCCTGCCCGCCGGTGTACCGGTCACCACCGACGTGGTGGCCGACGCGCTGGCGCGCCGCCGGCTCGGTTACGGCCGCGGGGCGCGAATGAAGTTCGAACAGGACGAGGTGACCTTCCTCGGCGGCGTCCGGCACGGTCTGACCATGGGCAGCCCGGTCGCGATCATGGTCGGCAACACCGAGTGGCCGAAGTGGGAGCAGGTCATGTCGGCCGACCCGGTCGACCCCGAGGTGCTGGCGGGCCTGGCCCGCAACGAGGCGCTCACCCGCCCCCGGCCCGGTCACGCCGACCTGGCCGGCATGCAGAAGTACTCGATCGAGGAGGCGCGGCCGATCCTGGAGCGCGCCAGCGCCCGCGAGACGGCCGCCCGGGTCGCGCTGGGCGCCGTCGCCCGCGCGTACCTCCGCGAGGTGGCCGGGATCGAGATCGTCAGCCACGTGGTCGAGCTGGCCGCCGCCAAGGCGCCGGCCGGCGTGCTGCCGCTGCCCTCGGACGAGGCCCGGCTGGACGCCGACCCGGTGCGCTGCCTGGACGCCGAGGCCTCGAAGGCGATGGTCGCCGAGATCGACCAGGCCCACAAGGACGGCGACACCCTGGGCGGCGTGGTCGAGGTGCTGGCGTACGGCGTGCCGGTGGGCCTCGGCTCGCACGTGCACTGGGACCGCCGGCTGGACGCGCGGCTGGCCGCCGCGCTGATGGGCATCCAGGCGATCAAGGGCGTCGAGGTCGGCGACGGCTTCGACCTGGCCCGGGTGCCGGGCTCCGAGGCGCACGACGAGATCGTCCCCACCCCCGAGGGCGTCAAGCGCACCTCCGGCCGCTCCGGCGGCACCGAGGGCGGCCTGTCCACCGGCGAGGTGCTGCGGGTGCGCGCCGCGATGAAGCCGATCGCCACCGTGCCGCGGGCGCTCCAGACCCTGGACGTGCGCACCGGTGAGCCGGCCAAGGCGCACCACCAGCGCTCGGACGTCTGCGCGGTGCCGGCCGCGGGCATCGTCGCCGAGGCGATGGTCGCGCTGGTGCTGGCGGACGCCGTGAACGAGAAGTTCGGCGGCGACAACGTCTCCGAGACCCGGCGCAACGTCCAGGGCTACCTCGACAACCTGATCGTCCGATAATGAGCGAGCGGCCAGAAGAAGGGGCCTCCTGGCGAAGCCACCGGCCGAGCGAAGCGGGGGCCGGGGGTAATTCGCCCGTTGTCGTGCTGGTCGGCCCGCCCGGCAGTGGCAAGTCCACCGTCGGGCGGGTCCTGGCCGAGCGCCTGGGTGTCGGCTTCCGGGACACCGACGCCGACATCGAGGCGACGGCCGGAAAGCCCATCCCGGAGATCTTCGTCGACGAGGGCGAGCCGCACTTCCGCGCGCTGGAGGCGGCCGCCGGGCGCACGGCGGCCGAGGGGCACGACGGGATCCTGGCGCTCGGCGGCGGCGCGGTGCTGGCCGAGGCCACCCGCACGCTGCTGCGCGAGCTGCCGGTGGTCTTCCTGGAGGTCCCGCTGGCCGACGCGGTCAAGCGGGTCGGCCTGGACGCCCCGCGCCCGCTGCTGGCCATCAACCCGCGGGCCCGCTGGCGCGAGCTGATGGAGGCCCGCCGCCCCCTCTACCTGGAGGTGGCCACCGCCGTGGTCGACACCGCCGGGCGCAGCCCGGAGCAGGTCGCGGACGCCGTACTGGAAGCACTGGAGCTGAAGACCCCCCATGACTGACACCACCGTCAGGATCCACGTCGGCGGCAGCGCCGGCCACGACCCGTACGACGTGCTGATCGGGCACCAGCTGCTCGGCGAGCTGGCGCCGCTGATCGGCGCCCGGGCGAAGCGGGTCGCGATCATCCACCCGGAGGCGCTGGCCGCCACCGCCGACGCGATCCGCGAGGACCTGCTCGGCGAGGGCTACGAGGCCATCGCGCTGCAGGTGCCCAACGCCGAGGACGCCAAGAGCGCCGAGGTCGCCGCGTACTGCTGGTCGGTGCTCGGGCAGACCGGCTTCACCCGCAGCGACGTCATCGTCGGCCTCGGTGGCGGCGCCACCACCGACCTGGCCGGCTTCGTCGCCGCCACCTGGCTGCGCGGGGTGCGCTGGATCTCCATGCCCACCACGCTGCTCGGCATGGTCGACGCGGCGGTCGGCGGCAAGACCGGCATCAACATCGCCGAGGGCAAGAACATGGTCGGCGCGTTCCACCCGCCGGTGGGCGTGCTGGCGGACCTCGGCACCCTGGAGACCGTGCCCAGGCACGACTACGTCTCCGGCCTGGCCGAGGTCATCAAGTGCGGCTTCATCGCCGACCCGGCCATCCTCGACCTGATCGAGGCCGACCCGGAGGGCGCCAAGTCGCCGGCGGGGCCGCACACCGTCGAGCTGATCCGCCGGGCCATCCAGGTCAAGGCCGACGTGGTCTCCGGGGACCTCAAGGAATCCGGGCGGCGCGAGATCCTCAACTACGGGCACACCCTCGGCCACGCCATCGAGCGCAACGAGCGGTACAAGTGGCGGCACGGCGCGGCGATCTCCATCGGCATGGTCTTCGCCGCCGAACTCGGCCGTCTGGCCGGGCGGTTGGACGACGAGACGGCCGACCGGCACCGTACCGTGCTGGCCTCGGTCGGTCTGCCGCTGAGCTACCGGGCGGACGCCTGGCCGAAGCTGCTGGACGCGATGAAGATCGACAAGAAGTCGCGCGGCGACCTGATCCGCTTCATCGTGCTGGACGGCCTGGGCAAGACCTCCGTGCTGGAGGGCCCCGACCCGTCGCTGCTGGTCGCCGCGTACGCGGAGGTCTCCGCGTGACCAGGGTGATGGTCCTCAACGGCCCCAACCTGGGCCGGCTGGGCAGCCGCGAGCCGGACGTCTACGGCGCCACCTCGTACGCCGGACTGGTCGAGCGCTGCACCGCGCTGGGCAAGGAGTTCGGCTTCGAGGTCGAGGTGCACGAGACCAACTCCGAGCAGCAGATGGTGGAGTGGCTGCACGAGGCGGCGGACGGCCGGGTGCCGGTGGTGATCAACCCCGGTGCGTTCACGCACTACTCGTACGCGATGCGGGACGCCGCGGCGCAGCGCACCGCGCCGCTGATCGAGGTGCACATCTCCAACCCGTACGCCCGGGAGACCTTCCGGCACACCTCGGTGATCGCCGCGGTGGCCTCCGGCACCATCGCCGGATTCGGGCTGGGCTCCTACGAGCTGGCACTGCGCGCGCTGGCCGAGCAGCTCACCACCCGCTGAGGGTACGGGCGGTGGCCCGGCAGCGGACTGTGCCCGCT
>NZ_JBHVFE010000668.1:0-3588 GCF_042801945.1 Kitasatospora sp. NPDC057542 | reverse complement strand
CCCCTCCCCCACCTGCTGGCCGTCCGGGGACGGCGGCCGGAGCGGCCCCGGGCCTCCCCCACACGGAGCCGGGCCCGTCCCTTCGACACCGACGCTACGCCCGCGAAGCACCGCCACCGGGCGGCCTTGACGCCTTCCTGTCACCCACCGTCCGGCTCTTGACGGTTCGTTGACGGAGGGCGCGCCGGCCGCCGGTCACGGCACGTACCGGTACCCGATCCCCGGCTCGGTGATCAGGTGCCGCGGCCGGGCCGGGTCGCGCTCCAGCTTGCGGCGCAGCCCGGCGAAGTAGACCCGCAGGTAGTTGCCGCGCCCCTCCTGGGCCGGGCCCCACACCTCGCGCAGGATCTGCCTCCCGGGCACCAGCCGGCCGGGGTTGGCGAGCAGCAGGGCGAGGATGCGCCACTCGGTCGGGGTGAGCCGGACCGGGCCGTTCGGGCCGTTCACCGCGGTGGCCGCGAGGTCCACGGTGTGGTCGCCGATCACCGGCCGGCCCAGCGGCACGCCGCCCGGCGGCCGGCGCAGCACGGCGCGCAGCCGGGCCAGCAGTTCGTCCATCAGGAACGGCTTGGTGAGGTAGTCGTCGGCGCCCGCGTCCAGGGCGCCCACCTTGTCGGCGGCGTCGGTCCGGCCGGAGAGCACGATGACCGGCACCGCGCTGCGGGTGCGCAGGCCGCGCAGCACGTCCATCCCGTCGAGGTCGGGCAGGCCGAGGTCGAGCAGGACGGCGTCCGGGGCCGAGTGCGCCGCGCGGTCGAGCGCCTCCCCGCCGCTGGCGGCGGTGCGGACGGCGTAGTGCCGGGCGCTGAGGTTGATCCGCAGGGTGCGCAGGAGGGCCGGCTCGTCGTCGACGACCAGGATCTCGCTCATGCGTCCGCCCCTGCCCCCGCCGGCGGCCGGGGGGACCCCCACCGCTCGACGGTCGCTCCGCGGGACGCGCACCTTTCGGTGGTCCGATCGCTCCGTTCACTCATGCGGTGATTCCTCCCCGATTGCTGCGGGCTCGGTGGTGGCGGCGTTCAGGGTGAGCAGCATGGTGGTGCCGCCGCCGGGGGTGTCCTCGACCTCCAGGCTGCCGCCCATCGCCTCGGCGAGGCCGCGGGAGAGCGCGAGGCCGAGGCCGACGCCGGTGGTGTTGTCGGTGTCGCCGAGGCGCTGGAAGGGCAGGAAGACCCGGTCGCGGTCCTCGGGGGCGATGCCGGGCCCGCGGTCGATCACCCGGATCTCGACCTGGTCGGCGTGGTGGCTGGCGGTGACCAGGACGGGCGCGCCGGGGGCGTTGTGCCGCAGCGCGTTGGTGATCACGTTGGCGAGCACCCGCTCCAGCAGCGGCGGGTCGGCGAGCACCGGCGGGGTCGTGTCGAGGTCGAGCGGCTGGACCGGCGCGTACGGGTCGGGGAGGCTGTCGAGTGCCCGGGGCAGGACCTCGTCCAGGTGGGTCCCGGTGAGGTGCAGGGTGAGCGCGCCGGCCTGGAGGCGGCTCATGTCGAGCAGGTTGTCGACCAGCCGGGTGAGCTTGACCAGCGACTCGTCGGCGGTGGCGAGGAGTTCGGCCTGGTCCTCGGGCGAGAACTCGACGTCGGGGCTGCGCAGCGAGCCGACCGAGGCGCGGGCGGCGGCCAACGGGGTGCGCAGGTCGTGGCTGACGGCGGCGAGCAGGGCGGTGCGCATCCGGTCGGCGGCCTTGATCGGCTCGACCTCGGCGGCGACCACGGCCAGCCGGTCGCGCTCCAGCGCGGCGGCGACGTGGGCGGCGAAGGCGGTCAGCACCCGCTGGTCGGCGGCAGGCAGCCGGCGGCCGGTGAGCACCAGGACGGCGTCCGCGCCGACCGGGACCTCGGTGGTCCCGGCCGGCCCCTCGCCGTCGCCCTGGTGGTCGTCCTCGCAGAGCGCGAGCACCTCGCCGTCGGCCCGGGAGAGCAGGGCGACGGCCCGCATGCCGAAGGCCGTCCGGGACTTCTCCAGCAGGGCGGGCAGCGCGTCGGCGCCGCGCAGCACGCTGCCGGCCAGGGTGGAGAGGGTCTCGGCCTCGGCGGTGGCGCGGGCGGCCCGGCTGGTGAGCCGGCCGGCGTGGTCGACCACGGTGGAGACGGTGAGCGCGATGGCGGCGAAGACCACCAGGGCGACGATGTTGTTGGTCTCGCCGATGGTCAGGCTGTGGATCGGCGGGATGAAGTAGTAGTTGAGCAGCACCGAGGCGACGACCGAGGCCAGCAGGGCCGACACGGCGCCGCCGAGCAGGGCGACGACGACCACGCCGAGCTGGAACATCAGCGCGTCGGTGGTCAGGTTGATGCTGTGGTCCGCCTGCGAGAGCAGGGCGGTGAGCAGCCAGGGCAGCACCAGGCCGGCCAGGTAGCCGACGATGGTGCGGCGCCGGGAGTGGCGGCGGCCGAGCGAGGGCAGCCGGCCGCGGCCGGTGAACTCGTGGGTGACCATGTGGACGTCGATGTCCTCGGAGGCGTCCACGGTGGTCTGCCCGGTGCCGGGGCCGGTGAGGAACCGGTTGATCCGGCCGCGGCGGCTGGTGCCGAGCACCAGCTGGGTGGCGTCGTGGGCGCGGGCGAAGGCGAGCAGCGCGGTGGGGACGTCGTCGCCGACGACCACGTGGTAGCTGCCGCCGAGGGCCTCCACCAGCTGCCGCTGCTGGGCGAGCGCGCCGGAGGAGGCGCCGGCCAGGCCGTCGCTGCGGGAGACGTGGACGGCCAGCAGGTCGCCGCCGGCCGTGCGGTCGGCGATCCGGGCGGCGCGGCGGACCAGGGTCTCGCCCTCGGGGCCGCCGGTGAGGGCGACCACGACCCGCTCGCGGGTCTCCCAGACCCGGTCGATGTTGTGGCTGGCCCGGTAGTCGCGCAGGCCCTCGTCCACCCGCCCGGCCACCCAGAGCAGGGCGAGTTCGCGCAGGGCGGTGAGGTTGCCGACCCGGAAGTAGTTGGAGAGCGCGGCGTCCACCTTCTCCGCCCTGTAGACGTTGCCGTGGGCCATCCGGCGGCGCAGTGCCTGCGGGGCCATGTCGACGAGTTCGATCTGGTCGGCCCGGCGGACCACCTCGTCCGGGACGGTCTCGCGCTGCGGGATGCCGGTGATCTTCCGGACGACGTCGTTCAGCGATTCCAGGTGCTGGATGTTGACGGTGGTGATGACGTCGATCCCGGCGGCGAGCAGTTCCTCGACGTCCTGCCAGCGCTTGGCGTGCCGGCCGCCGGGGATGTTGGTGTGCGCCAGCTCGTCCACCAGCACGACGGCCGGGCGGCGGGCGAGCGCGCCGTCGAGGTCCATCTCCTCGAACTCGGCGTCCCGGTAGGAGCGGTGGACCCGCGGCAGGACCTCCAGGCCCTCCAGCATGGCCTCGGTGTGGCGTCTGCCGTGACATTCGATGTACCCGACCACGACATCGACCCCGCGCTCCTGTCTGCGCCGGGCCTCGTCCAGCATCCGGTAGGTCTTGCCGACCCCCGGCGCGGAGCCGAGGTACACCCTCAGCCGGCCTCCGCGGTTGCCGGTGCCGGGGGTGAGGTCGCGGGCCATGGGCACTGCTCTTTCCATCGAGAAGCCGTCAGCTTGGATGGTGCGTGTGTGGGTGTGGCG
>NZ_JBHVFE010000667.1:0-3648 GCF_042801945.1 Kitasatospora sp. NPDC057542 | reverse complement strand
GCCACCGCACAGATCGCCCGCGAGATCGGCGTCACCCCGGACGGGGTCAACTACCACCTGGCCCGGCTCTCCCGCCGCTGGCGCGTCCCCAACCGCACCGCCCTGGTCGCCCGGGCCTACGCCACCGGTGTCCTGGCCCCGGACGTATGGCCGCCGCGGCCGGCCGGTCCGGTGTGACGTACCCCCGGGCCCTCGGAGTCAGTCCGCGACGCCCCGCTGCGCCTCGATGAACGCCGTCGTGGCGGACTGGTCCGGCAGCGGGCGCCCGTAGCCGGCCTGCTGCTGCCCTGACCTGCGATGCCGCCGGCCCTCCGCCCCGCCCCCGTGCGGAATTCCACAAGTCGGTTACAAGCTCCCCCCGTTGCTCCCCGCGCGGGGCCGATCCCTGCCATCATCCCGGCTGAACCCGGGAGGCACCCGGGAGAGGCCGAGGGAGTGCCATGGACGCGCGGATCAAGGTCGCCGGCGGCGACGAGCTGCGGGAGACGGCGGAGCTCTGGGACTGGCTGCGCCGGGAGCGCGAGCTGGCGGGGCTGGTACGTCCCCTTCCGTCCCCGCCCACCGACGGAGAGCTGGGCGGGGTGACCGAGGTGCTGGAGATAGCCCTCGGCGCCGGGGGTGCGGGCGTGGCGCTGGCCGGGTCGCTGTCGGTCTGGCTGCGGACCCGCCGCGCGGACGTGTCGCTCGAAGTGACGACCAAGCGCGGCCGGGTCAAGCTGACCGCACGGCAGATGAAGCAGGAGGACGTCGTCCCGCTCCTGGCCGAGGTGCTGGGCGACGACGATGAGTGAGCTGCCCGGCCCCCCGCACTTCGCCGACTCCCGCGCGATCCTGATCGGCACCGGCACCTACCGGGACACCGGCCTCTCACGGCTGCCGGCCGCCCTCAACAGCCTGCGGGCGCTGCACCGCACCCTCACCGACCCTCGGCTGTGCGGCTGGCCCGAGGACCGGGTCACCGTGATCGAGGACGCGGCCGACATGCCCGCCCTGGTGCAGACCCTGCGCCTGCTCGCCCGCGAGACCCGCGGCGTCCTGCTGCTCTACTACGTCGGGCACGGCCTCGTGCGACCACGCGGCCAGCTGTGCCTGACGCTCGCCCACACCTCGCCCGAGCACGCCGACGTGACCGGGCTGGACTTCGAGAAGATCCGCGAGGCGTTCCTGGACAGTCCGGCGAAGGTCAAGGCCGTCGTGCTGGACTGCTGCTTCGCCGGCCGGGCCATCGAGGCCCTGGCGGGCGAGGCCGCCCAGGCCGCGTCCACGGACATCCTCGGCACCTACATCCTCACCGCCAGCGACCGCACCGCCCACGTCGTCCCGCTCGCCGAGCAGGCCGACCGGACCACCTCGTTCACCGGCACCATGGTCGACCTGGTCCGCAGCGGGCTCCCCGAGGGGCCGGAGTGGCTCACCCTCGACGCCCTCTACCCGTACCTGCGCGACGAGTTGATCCGGCGCGGGCTGCCCGTGCCCAACCGGCAGGGAACCGACACCGCGGGCCGGTTCGCGTTCACCCGCAACCCCGCCCACCGCCCCGCGCCCGCCCGTGCCTCCCGGCTCGCCCAGGCACTGGCCGTGGCCCTCGCCGAGTGCGCCGACGCCGGGCCCTCCGGCACCGGACAGCTGGCGGAGGCGACCGGGCACTCTCCGGAGCAGGTCGAGGCCTACCTGTCCGGCCGGACCATCGCCCCCTGCACCTTCCTGGACGGCTTCGCCGCCCACCTCTCCCGGCTCGGCCGTCCGCCGGCCCCGTCCCGGCTGCGTGAACTCCACGACCTGCGCGCCGCCGAACTGCGCGACAGCCCGGACCCCGCCGACCAGGTGGTCTACCTCCGGGAGGTCACCGAGGAGCTCCGGCAGGCGATCGCCGCCCTCACCGCGGAACGGGACGAGGCAGACCGGGCCCGCACCGACGAACAGGAGCGTGCCCGTCTGGAGGCCGAGCGCCTCGCCGAGCAGCTCGCGGCCGAGCAGGAGCGCAGCCGGCGGCTCCAGGCGGAGTCCGCGGAGAAGGGCCGCCAGCTGAACGCCGCCGCCGGGTTGAACCGCGCGCTGGAGGCGGACCTGGCCCACGTCCGGGAGCAGGCCGAACTCATCACCCGGGAACTGCTCGTACTGCGGCGGCAGGTCGAACACCTGCTGGACCCACCGGACTCGCCGGAGCCTGCCGACGCGGCGCCCGCCGCGGTCACCGCCGCCGTCACCACTGCCGTATCCGCCGGCGGGGCCCAGGCCGTGACCGACCGGATCCCCTCACCGCCCGTGGGGACACCGCCGCCCCGTCGGACGGCTCCCCCGGCGCCCCGCCGTCCGCGGCGCTACGGCAGCCGGTTCGACTGGCGGGACGCGCTCTCCCCCGCCCGTTTCGTGGCCCAGGCTCTGCTCGTGCTCACGGGCCTGTCCACCGTCGCCCTCGGTTTCTCCTGGTACGTCGACGCCTACGACGACACGGTCGCCTACCGCAGCGCGCCGGTCTGTGGCGCCCCGGCCACCGCACCCGGCACGGGCTGCACCACCCAGGAGACCGGCCGGGTGACGGGCAAGAAGACCGACCAGAGCAGCGACTCCACCAGCTACGACGTCACCGTCTCCCGTGAGGCGGCACCCACCACCACCTACAGCGTCACCGAGGGGCTCTACGACAGCGTGGAGAGCGGCACCAACGTGGACCTGACGCTCTGGAAGGGCCGTGTGGTCCAGCTCTCCCACCAGGGCCACCGCTCCGCCGTCGTGAACGCCCTCTGGCTCACCTCCTTCGAACTGGCCCTCCTGGTCGGCCTGGGAACCGTCGTCAGCGTCTACGGCCTGCTCGGACGTCGCCTCGAAAGCTGGGGGGTCCCACTTGCCGTCCTCCCCTTCCTCGTCTTCCTCACCTTCATCGGCAGCGTCATGCTCCTCGGCGCCCAGTGGCCCTTCGCCGTCACCCTCGCCATCCCCGTCATCGCCTGGCTGGTCCTGACCGCCATCGCCACCGCGATGTCCTGGGAGGGCTAGCGAAGGCCGACCGGCCGTCCCGGGCCCCCACCTTGACCTCAAGTCCGCTTCAACCACGACCCTGGTCGGATGCCTCTCCCCGTGACGACCCGTCTGCTGCCGCGTCCGTACCGATCGCTGTTCGCCCGCCACGACTTCCGCCGACTCCTGCCCGCCCTGGCCGCCTCCGACCTGGGGGACGGGATGAGCGTGGTCGCCGTGGCGTGGCTGGCCGTCCTGATCGCGCCTCCGGGCCGGTCCGGGCTGGTCGTCGGCGCCGCGGTGGCCGCCTACGCCCTCCCCGGCGCCGCGGGCGCGCTGCTCTTCGGCCGCCGGCTGCGCCGCCTGCCTCCCCGGCGGCTGATCGCCGCCGACAGCCGGGTCCGCGCGCTGCTCCTCGGGTGCGTGCCCCTGGCCTGGGCCGCAGGGGTGCTGCACCCGGTCCTCTACGTCGTCCTGCTCGCCGGGTCCTCGGTGCTGCACGCCTGGGGCAGCGCGGGGAAGTACTCGCTGCTCGCCCGGATGCTTCCCCCGGAGCAGCGGCTGGCCGCGAACGCGCTGGTCAGTGCGAGCGCCTCGGCGTCCGTCATCGTCGGCCCCGCACTCGCCGGATTCCTGGCGACGGCCGTCGGCCCCGCCTGGATCATCGGGCTCGACGCGCTGTCCTTCGCC